>JAISNZ010000057.1 GCA_031275955.1 Desulfovibrio sp.
CAGGCTGCTGCCCCCGGCGGTGGAATAGCGCACATGGCCGATGGCGATGTCGCCGGGCAGGCGGGAACTCTCTCCGGGGGAAAAGACGGCGCTGACCAGACCCATGCCCTTGTGGCAGAACAGGCGGCCCTCATGGCTGGTCACAATGCCGGCGGACTCCTGTCCCCTGTGCTGCAGGGCGTGCAGGCCAAGGGCCGCCAGGGGGGCGGCGTCCTGAATGCCGTACAGACCGATAATGCCGCAGGCGTCCCGAGGACCGGACATCAGAGCGCTCCTTCCGGTCGCGCCGGCTGAAAGGGTGGAGGCGGGGCCGGAGCGCCGCCCGGCGCGCCGCTTTCCTCCGGCGGCGCTCCGGCGGGGCCGTAGGCCCAGATGCTGCCGTTGGGGGCATCGGCAAAGACCTTTGTCCCGTAAACCAGGGCCTGGCGGTCAATGGTCATGGCCGGCCAGGGGGCGAACTCCGCCCCCAGGGTCTTCAGCAGGGCAATGGCCGTGGGGGTTACGGTTTCTCCTTCCCCGGCGAAGGGACGCACCGGAACCCCCCGGAGAAGGCGGAGCACCGCCGGGGCCGGGACCGGCAGCCAGCCGTGGGCGCAGAAAACTCCTCCGTCCGCCAGGGGCAGGGGGCTGCAGACAAAGCGGGCCGGACGCAGGCGCGCATAGAGGGCGCAGGTCAGGCAGATGTCCAGAATGCTGTCCAGGGCGCCCAGCTCATGAAAGGCCACCCGCTCCGGCGCCATGCCGTGGACCTCCCCTTCGGCCCGGGCCAGGAGGACAAAGGCCGCTTCGGCCAGGGCCGCCGCCTCTGGGGCCAGGGAAGAGGAGCGAATCAGGGCCGCGATGTCGGCCAGGGTCCGGTGGCGATGTTCCCGCGGCAGGTCCAGGACGCAACCCCAGCCCGTCACGCCCCGCACGGCGCGTTCCTTCAGGGCCAGGACGGCCGCGGGTCCGGGCAGTCCCAGGGCCCGGACCAGATCCGCCAGTTCCCCCTCAGTGGCCCCGACCATCAGGGCCATGCCGGCAAGCAGCATGTCGCCGGAAAGACCGGAGACGGCCCGCACCGTGAGCACGGCCCCGCCCGCCCCCCGCCCGCCGTTGCGCTCCTCCCGCCCGCAAGCCGCCCTGTTCATCAAAACCACCTTTATGGTTTGAGACCCCGGCCAAGCGCAAGACGCATGGGCCTGAAGGCCCAGGCTACATTCCAGGTAACAGATTCACCACCCTGGCGGCCGCGCAGGCGGCGCCGTAGCCGTTGTCGATGTTGAAGACCGCGACGCCCGGGGCGCAGCTCACCAGCATGCCGGCAAGGGCGGTCCGCCCGCCGCAGGCCGCCCCGTAACCCACGGAGGTGGGAACGGCGAAAATGGGTTTCGGCGTCAGCCCGCCCAGCACCGAGGCCAGGGCCGCGTCCAGGCCGGCCACGACAATGATTGCCAGGGCGGCGTTGATCTCGTCCAGCCGGCCGGCCAGACGCCACAATCCGGCCACCCCGCTGTCCTCGTACAGCGCATGGGAAATGCCGAGGTATTCCAGGGTCCGCGCCGCCTCCCAGGCAACGGCCCCGTCGGCCGTGCCGGCGGAGACCACGGCCACCCGCCCCTTGTCTCTGGAAGGAAAGGTCCGGGTAAAGGCCGTGCGCGAAAGCTGATGATAATTTATCCGCTCCCGCAGGTCGCCGGGAAAGGAAAAAAAGACCTCGGGGGCAAGGCGGGTGAAGAGAACGGGATCCCGCCCGTCCGCGCTGAACCGCTCCAGAAGTTCCCGCACCATTTCCAGGCTTTTGCCCTCGCACAAAACCGCCTCGGGCAGGCCGATGCGGGCGGTGCGCGCGTGATCAAACAAAACCTGATGCATAGGGCGTCCCTGTCGCAATTTTGCTTTACGCCTGCCGCCAGAGCAAATTACCATTGAAAATGTGTAATTCGCTCCGCAAGGGTTTGCCTGCAAATCCTTGCCGCGAAACAGGGGCAGCCCGGCTGGCCGTAAGCGAACCGTTTCAAGCGTAAAATGCCATAAAAGCGGCGGAAGCGGCCTGAGGCCGCTGCGCATTGCCGCCCGAGTCAGCCGAAAACCAGCCCTGGCGGGCGCGGAAAGAAGAGGAATCTACACGATCTTTTCCGGGCGCGCAATCGGCGGAAGCGCGGCTGTCGGCGGAAGCGCGGCCAGGCTGGAAGGAATCAGCGGGCGACAAAAAAATACCGCCCCAGGCCGACGCTGAACATGGTCCGGCCGTAGAGGGAGTGTTCCAGGCAGAGGGGCCAGACGGCCCCCGGCCGGGAGCGGTTTTGCCGGTAGTTCCAGGCCAGGGCCAGCCCGCCGAGGGTTGTAGTGGCTACGGCGAACCAGCCCGCGTAAATGATATGCGCCCAGCCGAAAAAAAGGGCGCTGACCAGGATGGGGAGGAGGGGGGAAACCCAGAGGGACTGATGGGCTTCAAAGACCCAGACGCGGAAAATGATTTCCTGGGGCAGGACGGAGAGCAGGGGATAGAGCAAGAGAATCAGCAGCCAGAGGCTGGTGCGGCGCCGGGGAAGGTCCAGAAAGGCGTCCGGTTCCAGGAAGGCGGCATAGGCCAGGGCCAGGACCAGGACCAGGAGGCCGCGCAGAAGAGGGCCGCGCCACCAGCCGGAGGGCGGACGGCGAAAGAGGACGGACCAGGAAATATGCCGGCGCAGACGGCAGACCACATACAGGCAGCCGGCCAGAAGAACGAGGCGGCGAAAAAGGTGCCCTTCCCAGAACAGGACCAGAAGGGGGACAAGCCCCAGCAGAAGAAAAATTTCCAGGGCGGAGCGGATGCGCCCCGCCGCGGCGGAGGAAGGAAAGGACACGGCCTCAGTCCTCCATGTCGGGAAGGCGCAGGAGGTACCGGCCGTAGCCGGTCTTTTCCAGGGGCCTGGCCAGGGCGATCATCTGCTCGGTGGAAATGAAGCCCCTGCGCCAGGCGATCTCCTCCAGACAGGCCACCTTGAGCCCCTGCCGCGACTCCACGGCCTGGACAAAGGCGCCGGCGGCCAAAAGGGCG
>JAISNZ010000061.1 GCA_031275955.1 Desulfovibrio sp.
GTCCAACATGATGGATGTGTTCGAAGCCGACTCGCCCTATAGACACCATGCCGCAAAATACCTTGAGAATATCCGTATCTTTGATCTTGTAATTCGGGAGGTTGCGGCTGGAACGCACCCGCTCCATCTGCGCTATGCGCATAAGCTGCCCGATGCCAGCCAGCCCGGCATTTCCGAAGATGGGCTCATCGCTGACTTCAATCCGGTCGAAGGGACGAAATTTAACTGCGCAAATCGACATCATCCACACCTCGTTGGTGAAAAGTTGACTTTGTTCTGTACAAAATCAACATATCGGATTCATTAAAGAAGTGCAACATAAAACTGTATCATAAATGTAATATATACTGTAACTTTTTACGGAGTCAGGATGTTTCTTTCTATGCGCTCCAATACATCTTCCGCATAATTTTTTGACCATGCAGCCTTGTTGTTTTCGTGCCATTCCCTTGCAACGCCCTCAAAGAGGATCTGCGCGCTTCTGGCTTTGACCTCTTTCTCGGCGGACGGGGCGATACCCCCACTCAGGTTTTTTCTGGCGTCAGCACAGTGTTCCCGCGCTTCCTTCAAAGAAGTTTGGGGGTATTGCCCAAGAGAAAGAAATTTTTCTTTTCCCTGGAAGCGGTATTTGAGCCGCCAGCTTTTGATGCCGGACGGCGCGGCAAAAAGGAATAATCCATTGCCGGCAAAGAGCTTTTGCGGTTTCTCAGCGGGCTTTACAGCGCGAATGGCAGTGTCGGTGAGGGGCATGGGGGTAGCGCCTCCTTGTGGGGTTTCACTACCCCCAAGAATACCCCCAAAACAAGTGGGTGTTTATGGGTAAAATGGGCAATATTCGGACAAGTCTATTATATTATCTCATTGATTTTCAAGATATTTTAGACTTATCTGAATCCATCTGCATTATCTTCTGGAGCGGGAGACGGGATTTGAACCCGCGACTTCAACCTTGGCAAGGTTGCACTCTACCACTGAGTTACTCCCGCGATTGCTGACAGGCACGTTGCAAAGCGACCTTTTCCAGGCAGGATCGCCAGCCGGAAAACCTGGTTTCCGGCTGGCTTGCGACGTTTCGCGGCGCAACGGCCGATGCTTCCAGGTTTCCGCGAAAACCGGTACTGGAGGCGGCATCCAGATTTGAACTGGAGATCGAGGTTTTGCAGACCTCTGCCTTACCACTTGGCTATGCCGCCCCTGCTCTGGTCCGTTTCCGCCCGAAACTGCCGGACCCTCAGAAACGGCCGGACCCTTTGCCCGCATGCTTCCCGTCCGGCCGGGACCCCGTCCATACCCGCAAGCGGCCGATAGGGCAATAAAAAACCTTTGAGTTATTCCCGCCGATCGGGTCGGACGGTCTTGTACTTCAGCCGGAACAATCTGTCAATACGCGTGTTCCGGAATTCCTCTCCCCTCAGTCCACGCGGGGAAAAAGGGAAACAGGGGCAGGCAGGGGCAGGCCCGCGTTCAGGAGGCCGAAACTCTCCTTTTCCCGGGGGAGGAGGACCGTGTCGGCCTGGAAGACGAGTCCCAGTTGGCGGTACATGTCTTCCGCCTTCTCCGGCATGACGGGCCAGAGGTGCAGGGCCGTCTTGCGCATGCACTCCAGGAGGGTATACAGGACGGTGCCCAGGCGTTTTGCGTCGCCCTTTTTCGCCAGGGTCCAGGGCGCCGCGCTGTCCACATATTTGTTCAGGGCGCGCACGAGTTCCCACAGGGATTCCAGCGCCTGGGAAAAACGGTAGGCGTCAAAGAGGGCCTGGAAATTGGCCAGGCATTCCAGGGCCAGATCCTTGAGGGCGGACTCAAGATCCGTATCCCCGGCAGGGGCCGGGACGGCGCCGGCGCAATATCTGGACACCATGGAAAGCACACGGGAGAAAAGATTGCCGAGGTCATTGGCGAGATCCGCGTTCAGGCGGGCCACCAGGCCTTCCTCGGAAAAATTCGCGTCACTGCCGAAATGCATCTCCCGCAGGAGAAAATAGCGGAAGGCGTCAAGGCCGTAGCGCGCGGCCATGTCCAGAGGAGTGACGATGTTGCCCAGAGATTTGGACATCTTGGTTTCCCGCGTCAACCAGTAGCCGTGGACGTTCAGACGCCGGTACAGGGGCACTCCCCCGGCCCGCAACATGGTGGGCCAGAAAATGGCGTGGGGTTTCAGGATATCCTTGGCCACCAGATGCTGGGCTTGGGGCCAGTACCGTTCGTACCCGGCCGATCCCACTCCGCCGATGGCGCTGATATAGCTCAACAGGGCGTCAAACCAGACGTAGCAGACGTAGCGGGAATCAAAGGGCAGCTCGATGCCCCAGGTCAAGCGGGTCTTGGGGCGGGAAATGCACAAATCGTCAAGAATCCCGCTGTCCAGAAGCGTCAGGACCTCCGTGCGGTATCGTTCCGGCTGAATGAAATCCGGGTTGTCCCGGATATGGCGCGTCAGCCATTCCTGGTGGCGGGACATGCGGAAAAAGTAATTTTTTTCGCTGATGAAGTCGGGTTTGACCTGATGCTGCGGGCACAGGCCGCCCTCCAGCTCCTTGTCGGTGTAGAACCGTTCGCAGCCGTAGCAGTAATGGCCGCTGTACTCTCCGAAATAGATGTCTCCGGCAGCGTGGACCCGGTGCAAAAATTCCTGCACAAGGCGCTTGTGTTCCGGATCGGTGGTCCGGATAAAGGCCGCGGGCCGGGTGTTGAGCTGAGGCCAGAGGGCGCGGAATTCCGCGCTGATGACCGTGCTGAAGGCCCCCACCTCCTGCCCGGCCTTTTCCGCCGCCTGGACAATTTTGTCCCCGTGCTCGTCCGTGCCGGTGATAAAAATGGCGTCCCGGCCCATGAGGCGCTGAAAACGCGTCATGGCGTCGGCGACGATGGTGGTATAGGCATGCCCCAGATGGGGATGGGAATTCACATAATAGATGGGGGTGGTGAGAAAGAAGGTGTTCATATGCCGTTCTCCCGCGAACAACGGAGAAAAGATTACAAAGGCCGGGAAGGCCCGTCCTCTTCCTCGGGGCCGAAGGCGTTCTGGCCGCCCTGCTCCACCCGGCTGGGCTTCAACGCTTCCCACTCTTCCAGGGAAAACTCCAGTTCTTCGTTGGCGGCGGACAAACAGACGATCCGTTGCCGGAAAAGGTTGGTCCGGAGGATTTTCAGGACACCTCCGGGGGTGGCGTATTTTTTCCCCAGGCGGGGACAGCGGCGGTTGAACTCGCTGTAATTGCCCTGCTCAAAAGAAAGGCAGCACAAGAGGCGGCCGCACATGCCCGACAGTTTGGCAGGGTTCAGGAAAAGGTTCTGCTCCTTGGCCATCTTGATGGTAACCGGGGCGAATTTCCGCAAAAACCGGTGACAGCAGCAGACCGCGCCGCAGTTGCCGATGCCGCCCACCATCTGGGTTTCATGGCGTACGCCGATCTGGCGCAGTTCAATACGAATGCGATAGGCGCGCACCAGATCCTTGACCAGTTCCCGAAAGTCGATGCGCGCGGGGGCGGTAAAGAAAAAAAGGATCTTGCTCCGATCATGGAGAACATGCACCTCCACCAGCTTCATCTCCAGGCCGCGCTGTTGGATGCAGGTCTTGCAGAAGGCCGCCGCCTCGGAGGCCAGCTCGCGGTTTTCCGCGTCTTTGGCGATGTCCTGGGCGCTGGCCGGACCAAGCACCTGCCCGTGCAGGTTTTCCTCTCTGAGGGCCGTGACCGCCAGGCTGTCCGGCAGGGAGACGACCTCTCCCAAAACCTCGTCCTGTCCCAGCCGCGCCATGACCCTGATGCCCGGCCTGAGGGCGAGCCGGGAATAGGAAAGGAAAAAAACCTGACCGGCTTGCGTCAGGCGGAATCCCGCGACGCCGCTCTCCCTTCGCGCCCCGGACGGCGTAAGCGGGGCCGCCTGTTCCGTCCCGGACTCGCCGCGCCCGGCCGGAGCCAAGGAGACATCACCCGGGGAGGACTCCAGAGAAATTTCAAGGAGATCAGAGCCAGCGCCATATTCCACAGCGTTCACCAGAAAAGATTGTTACCCGGCCGACATGTATTGTCCCTTTTTCACAATGGTCTGTCAATCGCCGGCCGGGGAGGGCTCCTGTTTTCCCGCTTCTTGTCTTTCCCGCGGCCGCATGGTAGAAAAATCCGGGATGCAACACGGAAAGACCGCGCGCGAGGACGTCATGAGCCTTGAACAGATTTCCGTCTTCCTGGAAAACAAAGCCGGCCGGATGGCCGAAGTGACGGGTATCCTTGCCGGGGCCGGAGTCGATATCAAGGCCCTCTCCCTGGCCGACACCTCGGAATTCGGCATTCTCCGCCTCGTCGTCGACCAGAAGGAGAAGGCCAGAGAATCCCTGAAGGCCAGAGGGTTTACCGTTACCCGCACCCCGGTGACGGCTGTGGAGATCAAAAATGAACCCGGCGGCCTGCATAAGGTGCTGAAAATCCTGGGAAGCGGAGGCATCAATGTGGAATACATGTACGGCTTCCCCTGCCCCACGGCCGACGCGATCATGATCTTCCGCTTCGACCGCACCGAACAGGCCGTTGAACTCCTGCAGAATCACCAGGTCCGCATTTTCAGCGAAAAGGACCTCCTCCTCCTCTGAATACGATCCCCCCGGGGAAGGACTGACCAAGAAGGCAGCATGGGCCTTCAGGGCGGGGCGCGGGCTGCCTGAAGGCCGGGGTCTCAAACCATAAAGGTAATTTTGCCGAACCGGGGCTCCGCCCCAGACCCGGCTGGCGGGAAAGATCCATGCGCCACTATCCTCTCTTTCTTGATCTTTCTTCCCGTGAAGTGCTGGTGGCAGGGGCCGGCTCTGTCGGGCGGCGCAAAATCCGGACGTTGCTCAAGGTCCCGGTCAAAAGGATTACGGTCGTGGACCCCAGGCCGCCCCGCCCCCCCCTGCCGGAGGCGGCCAACCTGTTCTTTCTGGAACGTCCCTTCGCTCCTGAGGATCTGGACGGGAAAAGCCTGGTCTTTGCCGCCACGGACAGCCCTGAAGTCAACGCCCGCCTCGTGTCTCTCTGCGCCCAACGGCAGATCTGGTGCAACAGGGCGGACAGGCCGGAAAGCGGCGCCTTTTTCGTCCCGGCCCATGCGGAAAGCGACGGCATTACAATAGCCGTGGGCACCGAGGGCAAAAGCCCCGCCCTGGCCGGAGTCATCCGCCACGACCTGGAAAACCGGCTGAAAAACCGCTATGGGCCGCTGCTGCTCGTCCTGGGACGCCTGCGCCCTCCGCTGCTGGCCCTGCCCGAAGTTTCCGATCCCGCGGGCGTTCTGCGCGCCCTTCTGGCTTCTCCCCTGGCGGAGGCCCTGGAACGGAAGGACCGGGCCGGCGCCGAGGACCTCCTGAGGCGCCATCTCCCTGACGTCCTCCGGCCCCATATCCGCGAGCTTCTCCATGACCTTTGAACATTTTCTCGTTGTCGCCCTCGTCTTTCTTTACTCCCTGGCGGCCCTGGGACAATTTTTCGGCCTCCTGTCCAGGCGCGGGAACGTCCGGACGGCGGCCGGCATCTTTACCCTGGCCGCCTTCTGCCTGAACACCCTGGCCCTTATCTACCTTGTCGCCCTCCACGGCGTCCACGCCCTGTCTTCCCTTTCCTTCCTGCTCTTTCTGGCCTGGGTCATCATCTTCATTTCCCTGTGCCTCTGGCTCCGGCTGGGCCTGCGCATCCTGGTCCTGACGGCGACCCCCCTGGCCCTGGTCCTCACCGCCATGTCCCTGCGATCCTCCCCCGCGATCCTTCTGCCCAGCAACCTCTCCGGTCTTTTCCTCACCTTGCACGTCTCGGCCCTTTTCATCAGCGGGGGGCTTCTGACTCTGGCCTGCGGGGCCGGGGCGCTGTTTGTCCACATGGACCGCCGGCTCAAACGCAAAGCCCCGGCCGCGCTCTTCAACAAAGATTTCCCTTCCCTGTCCGCCTTTGACTCCGTCAACCACTACGCGGTCCTGGCGGGTTTTCCCCTCTACACCGTGGGTCTCATGGCCGGATTTCTCTGGGGTCCTCTTTTCTCCCAGGCCATTGAAAACCCAAAGGTCCTCATCTCGCTGTTCATCTGGACCCTCTACGCCCTGCTTTTTTACCAGCGCATGGCCCTCGGCTTCCGGGGCCGCAGAACGGCGGTCATGGCCATTGCCATTTTCGCCGTTTCCGTTCTGTCCTTCGGCATTGACTACACCCTGTCGCACCACAGCACCCTGCTCCAACCCTGATCATGAAACAGGACATCTGGCTCATCGGGCTGAACCACAAAACAGCTCCTGTGGAAATACGCGAGCGTTTCGCCCTGGCCTCTCCGGGTCCGGAGGACCCCATCCCCCTAGGCGAGGCGGTGCGCGAATGTATGATCCTCTCCACCTGCAACAGGGTGGAGATCCTCGCCGTCAGCGCCCTGGACGATCCTGTTCCCTATCTTCTGGAACGCTGGGCCGGCTCCCGGGGAGAGACAAGGGAGACCCTCGCTCCCCACGTCTATGTCCACAGGGGAGAGGCGGCGGTGCGCCATCTCTTCAGCGTGGCCTCAAGCCTGGATTCCATGATCCTCGGAGAACCGCAGATTCTGGGCCAGATCAAGGACGCCTACCGGGCCGCCCTGGAGCGGAACAGCGCCAGGACCGTCCTGAACCGTCTCCTGCACAAATCCTTTTCCGTGGCCAAAAGGGTGCGATCCGAAACGAACATCGCGGCCAGCGCCGTCTCCGTCAGCTATGCCGCCGTGGAGCTGGCCAAGCGCATCTTCGGCGACATGCGCGGCATCAGCGTCCTGCTTGTCGGGGCCGGCGAGATGGCGGAACTCGCCGCCGTCCACTTCCTGAACGCCGGCGTGCAGACCCTGCGCGTCTGCAACCGCACGGCCGAGCGGGCCAGGCAGCTGGCCTCCGTCTTCGGCGGGGATACCGCGCCCTTTGAAGACCTCCCCGCAGCCCTGGCCCAGGCGGACATTGTGCTCAGCTCCACCGGGTCCCGGGAGCCCATCATCACCCTGGAAATCATGCGGCCCCTCCTCCGGAAACGCAGAAACCGCCCCATGTTTTTCATCGACATCGCCGTGCCGCGGGACATCGACCCCCTGGTCAATACCCTCGACAATATCTATCTCTACGATATTGACGACCTGAAGGGAGTCGTGGAGGAGAATCAGGCCCAGCGCAAAGAGGAAGCCGTGAAGGCCCGCGCCCTGGTCAACGAGGAAACCGGCGGCTTCTGCCGCTGGCTCGCCTTTCTGGACCTGCAGCCGACTATCGTGGACATCATTCGCAGGGGCGAACGCATTGCCGGAGAAGAACTGGAAAGAACCCTCAAGCGCCTGGGCCCCCTGTCCGAAGAGCAGAGGGAAACCGTTGCCGCCATGGCCGCGGCCATCGTAAAAAAACTCAACCACGACCCGATAACCTTCCTGCGGCGGCACTGTACCGAGGCCGACATCCCCACGGTCGGCGCCGTCCGCCGCCTCTTCCGTCTGGACAGAGGGGAAAGGCGCGATTCACCCCACCGCCCCGGAACCCTGCCGGAAAACGAATAACCATGTCCTTTCCGCCTGCCCTGCCCGACACCCTCCCCCGGCGCCTGCAGGCCCTGCCTCCCCCCTGGGCCCGCCTCTGCCTGCGCGTCGCCCGCTTCGTTGAGCGGGATCTTAGCCTTTCCCTGCGCGGCCGGCATATCCTGGTGGGTTTTTCCGGCGGAGCGGATTCCACGGCCCTGCTGCTCATCCTCTACTATCTGGCGCCCCGCCTGCGCCTCAGCCTGCGCGCCGCCCACCTGGATCACGGGCTGCGCCCTTGCGCGCCCAAGGAACGAAACGCCTGCGCCGCCCTCTGCGCCGCCCTGGACATTCCCTGCCTGACAGAGCGGATCGACGTCCGATCTCTCAGCCGGCAAAAGAAAACCGGCCTTGAGGAAACCGCCCGCCGCGCCCGTTACGCCTTCTATGCCGGGGCGCTGCGGGACGGGGACGATCTCCTGGCCCTGGGACATCAGAACAATGACCTGGCCGAAGATATCCTCATGCGCCTGATCCGGGGCGCCGGCTGGCCCGCCCTGGGAGGGATGCCCGGGCGGGACGGGAAAAGAAGGTTGATCCGTCCCCTGCTGCTCACCCCGCGCGCGGAACTGGAAGCCTTTTTGACGGATCTTGGCGTCTCCTGGGCGAAGGACGCCTCCAACCTCGACCCCGCCTACTTCCGCAACCGGGTGCGCTCCACCCTCCTGCCCCTTTTCCTGCGGGAGAACCCGGCCTTCCTGCGGACCGCGGCCACCCTCTGGCGGCTGGCCCGCCTGGATGAGGAATTTTTCCAGACCCTTGTGCAAGCTCCCCTGGCCCGGACCCGGCTCCCCCTCCTCCCGGAAGAACCGGACGCGGAAACAGGGGAGGAAGGAGCGACAAAAATCCGGCTGCAAACCCCGGCCCAAACCCTCTCCTCCCTGCCCCAGGCCCTGCGCCTGCGGCTCTACCGGAGCATTCTGGAGGATCTGGCCCCCGGCCCCTCCCCGGCCGCGAATCTCTTCGCCCTGGACAGAGCCTGGAGCGAACAGGGGGAAGCGACCTCCCACGATCTGGCTCTGGGCAGGATCGCCCGCATCCGCGAAAAATCCATCTTGTGGGAACTTAAGGCGAAAAGAGACCCCCGGCGGGGGTTCCGGGCCGCAGCCGCGACAGAAAACAACGGACAGCGGAGAAGAAAATTGACAGCATCCCCAGCGGCGGATAGTGCTGACCAAAAGGCCTGTAACCGGAGGCATCGCGTGAACATCCTGATCTTCGGCCCCAACGGCAGCGGAAAGGGCACCCAGGGGGACCTGCTCAAACAAAAATACAATCTGGCCCACATCGAATCCGGCGCCATTTTCCGGGAACATATCGCCAGGGGCACGGAACTCGGCCAAAAGGCCAAAGCCTATATGGACAAGGGCGATCTGGTTCCGGACGCCATCACCATCCCCATGGTCCTGGAGACATTGCGGGAAAAAGGCGCCCACGGCTGGCTCCTGGACGGCTTCCCCCGCAACTGGGAACAGGCCCGGCAGCTTTGGGACGCCCTGCAGGCGGCCGGCATGGACCTTGATTTTGTGGTGGAGATCCTCCTGCCGCGCGAAGCCGCCAAGAAACGGATCATGGGCAGGCGCCTGTGCGCGACGGACAACAACCATCCCAACAATATCCATATTGAGGCCATCAGGCCGAAGGACGACGCCTGCCGGGTATGCGGCGGCGCCCTTTCCAGCCGGAGCGACGATCAGAATGAAGCGGCCATCAACAAACGCCATGAAATTTATTACGACGCCGTCCAGGGGACCCTGGCGGCCTGCCGGTTCTTCCGGGACCTCGCGGCCAAAGGAAAGACCCGCTACCTGGAACTCGACGGCGAGGGGGATATCGCCTCCGTGCGCGACGCCCTCCTGAACGCCCTGCGCTGAAAAACCGCGGATCCCTGATCCCATACTTTCAAGGGAAATTTGCTCCCTTGCTCAACCGGACAGGAGCGCATGACGAATACAGGCCGCAGGCCCCCGGATCACTGGCTGGCCGTGCGCACGGGGCATCTGGGCGATGTGGTCCTGACCACGGGCGTCCTGGCCTGGCTTGGCGAGACCAGAGGCTGGACCTTTGACGTCCTCACCTCCCCCCCCTTTGAGGAACTCTTCGCCGGGCATCCCCATGTGCGGCGCGTCCTTGCCCTGGACAGCCGGCAGGGAATCGCCCGCCTCTTCCGGATCTGCGGGGATCTGGCCTCCGAACGCCGGGGCTGGGGCCTGCTCGATCTGCACGGCAGTCTGCGCGCCCGGATCCTGGCCTCCCGCTGGCGGGGACCAGTGGCCCGCTATCGCAAAATGGCCCTGACCCGCCGTTTTTTCCTCCTCGGCAACCGCTTTCCGGGCCTTTCCCCCCTTCGGGGCCTCAGCCGCTCCCTGACCGGACTCTCCGTCCCCCAGCGCTATGCTCTGGCTGTCTGCCCCGCCGCCCCTCCTTCCCCCCGCCTTCTGCTCCCCCGCGTCTTTCCCGCCCCGGCTGAACTTCAGGCAGCCCGGGAGCGCCTGGGAGCGATTTTCCGCCGGAGCGGACAGCCGCCCGTAGCCCTGCACCCTCAGGCCGCCCACCCCCTGAAAGCCTGGCCTCCGCGGCATTACGCCGCGCTGGTCCAGGCCCTTGATCAGCGCGGCATCCCCTGGATCTGCCTCGGCCAGGGGACGGCCCTGTTCCCGGATCGGGCGGAGGACCTCACCGGCCGGACCAGCCTGCGCGAAACCTGCGCCCTGCTCTCCCTTTGCCGCTGTCTGATCAGCGGCGATTCCGGCCCCCTTCATCTGGCCGCGGCTGTCGGCGCCCCGGTTGTGGGCCTCTTCGGACCCACAACCAGGGAATGGGGATTCTACCCGGCCGGGGAACGGGATAAGGTTCTCGAGCTTCCCCTGCCCTGCCGCCCCTGCTCCCTCCACGGCCAAAATTCCTGCCCCCGTTCCGGCGAATGCCTGGCGGGCATCGCTCCCGCCCAGGTCCTGCGGGAAGTGGAAAATTTTCCCCCCGGCGAAAGAGCGGCGGCCCCTTCCCCGGATCTCCCGCTTTCCCGCTTGCCAGCCTGGGAAAAATGACTATAGTGAAAAAAATTTGTCCCGACCGGCGGCTTTTTTGCTTTCCGGAATATGGCGAAAAAGGCGCTTTGCGGGCAAAAGGCCTTGCAGGAGGAAATCCCATGCGCTGTCCGATCCCCCAACGGTTTCTCGCCGCTCTTCTGCTCACGGCGCTGACGGGCGCCCTGATCCTCTCCGGCTGCGCCTCGCGCGGCGGCCGAACCTACAAGGACTCCGAAGTCCGCTCCGTGCAGACAATCCAACTGGGGACAATCCTTTCCGTCAATGACGTGCTGGTCGAGGAAGACCCCTCCTTTGTCGGTCCCGCCATCGGCGGCGTCGCCGGCGGCGTTCTGGGCAGCCTCCTCGGCAGAGGATCGGGCCGGACCCTGACCATTCTCGGCGGCGCGGCCCTGGGCGCCGTTCTGGGCGGCGCGGGCGAATCCGCCATGCGGCGCTATCATGCCACGGAACTGACCGTTGAACTGGACGACGGCCAGACGATTGTTGTGGTTCAGGGCAACGACGACATTTTTGTCAGCGGCGACAAGGTGCGGGTGTTGCACACGGGCGAAGGCACCGCCAGGGTCCAGCACCGCTAGGGCAAAACACCGTTGAAAATGTGTACTTTGCTCTGCAAGGATTTGCCCGCAAATCCTTTATGGAGGTATCATGCTGAATCCACAGGAATGCATCCTTTACAGCGGCGGCGCTGCCGGCGCTGAGGCCTTTTTCGGCGCTACGGCGGAAGGACACGGCCTTCAGGAGGTCAACTTCAGTTTTGAGGGGCATCAGGCGGAGCGGCGGCGCGGCCTGCGCATGCTGACCCGCGAGGAACTGGCCCTCAAGGACGTGAGTCTGACCTACGTCTCGCGCATCATGAACCGCCAGTACACGCGGGCTCCCCTGTTCCGCAAGGTGTTGCAGTCCATCTGCTGGCAGGTGAACAGCGGCGGCGAAGTCTTTGTCATCGGCTCCATCCTGCCGGACGGCACCGCCAGGGGAGGAACCGGCTGGGGCGCGGAATACGCCAAAATCTGCAACAAGCCCCTCTGGATCTTCGATCAGGAAAAGGACGGCTGGTTCAAATGGGACAAAAAGGAGTGGAGGCCTGACCCCGCGCCGGTCATTTCCGCCCGCCATTTCACCGCCACCGGAACCCGCTTTTTGGAGAACAACGGCAAGGCCGCCGTCGAGACCCTCTTTGCCCGCTCCTTTTCCCGCTGAGGCCCCCGGCGCGCCTTTCACGGCCGGAGGCGCCGCGGCCTTGCTCGCCTTCCTGATCTGGGGGTGCCTGCCCCTGTACTGGAAGGCCCTGAACCGGATGGACGCCCTTGAGATCCTCTGTCACCGCGTCGTCTGGTCCTTTCTGACCATCCTGCCGGTAATCCTGTATACCGGCAGGCTCGGGCGCATCCTCGGCCTTCTCGGCGCCCGGAAAACCTCTCTCCCCCTGGCGGCAAGCAGCTGCGTCCTGGCCTGCAACTGGCTGTTGTACATCTGGGCGGTGAACGCCGACAGGGTTCTGGAAACCAGCCTGGGATATTTCATCAATCCCCTGATCAATATCCTGCTGGGCATGTTCCTTTTTCGGGAGCGCGTAAGCCGCATCGTCCGGATTGCCATCGCCCTGGCCGCCGTGGGGGTGCTCAACCAGATGGCGGCCCTTGGGCATCCGCCCTGGGTTGCTCTGGGTCTGGGCTGCTCCTTCGCCCTCTACGGGCTGATCCGCAAGGTCGCCCCCGTGGAGGCCCTGCCGGGCCTGTTCATCGAAACCTTTCTCAGCCTGCCTTTCGCCCTGGGCTGGCTGTTCTGGCAGGGGGCGCGCGGGATGAGCGTCCTGTTCACCCAGGACCTGTCCTTTCTTCTGCTGCTTGCGGCCTCGGGCCTCCTGACCGCCACGCCCCTGTTCCTGTTCGCCTTTGGCGTGCGCCGCCTGCGCCTGACCTCCCTGGGGCTTTTGCAGTACGTCTCTCCCAGCATGACCTTTGTCCAGGGCGTTTTTCTTTTCAACGAACCCTTTTCCCCCGCCACCCTGCTGACCTTCCTCTGCATCTGGACGGCCCTGGCCCTGTATACCTGGGATTCCTTAAGGCGCGGCGGATCAAGGGAGGGAAAAGCCTGATGGGCTGGGGAGAAGCGGCCGCGCTGCTTACCGCCGTCTCCTGGGCGGTTTCCAGTCAAATCAACGGGGCTGTCGGGCGTCTGGTGGGGGCGTCCGGCGTCTCTCTCCTGCGCATGCCCTTTCAAATCCTCTTTCTGGCCCTTGCCTGCCTCGCGGCCGGAGAGGAATTCGTCTTCAGCTCTCACGCGGTTCTCTATATTCTGCTCTCCGGCCTGACCGGAGTGGCCCTGGCGGATCTTTGCTTTTACAAAAGCATCATCCTCCTGGGGGTCCGCGCCGCCGTTCTGCTGCAATCTCTCGTCACCAGCTTTGCCGCCGTGTTCGGGCTGTTGTTCCTCCGCGAGCCTCTGAGCGCGCAGTTGGCCGCGGGCGTCGCCCTGGCCACCCTGGGGGTGGGAGTGGCCGTTACGGCGGGCTCCGAAAGATCCACGCCGCCCGGGCAGGCTCCGCTGACCCGCCGGGAAATTCAGCGGGGCGTCGCCCTCGGGCTGATGAGCGCCGCTTTTTTCGCCCTCAGCCTCATCGCCCTGCGGGCCGCCATGCAGGACGGCCTGGACCCAGTCCAGGGGGCCTTCCTCCGCGCCTTGCTGGGGGGAATCGCCATCTGGCTGATAGGCGTTCCGGGACATTGGCCCAGGAACGCCATGCGCGGCGCCAGGGCCAGACCCGTCATCCTGGCCATGCTCTCGGGGTCCTGTCTGCTGGGCGCCCTGGGCATGTGGGGTTCCTGCGTGGCCCTGCGCTTAACTCCGGCGGGCATTGCCGCCACCATCATGGGACTGCAGCCCATCTGGGTCATCATCACCTCCGCCCTGTGGGACCGCCGCCCGCCTTCTTGCCGCGTCATCCTCGGCGCCCTGATCGCCTTCAGCGGCACGACCGTCGTCTGCCTGAGATAAGCGGGGCGAAGGGCAAAAAAATTACATGCAACGCAACCGCAGGTAGACTTCCCCCGTTGCGGCGCAGACGGAAAAGACGCACTGTTCAAACCAGCCATAGGAGGCCGGGTGCCCGTCCTTGGGCAGGACAAGTGAGCCGGGGTTGCAGAGGTGGATGCCCTGCGCGCTGGTTTCGGCCATGGGGGTATGGATATGCCCGAAGAGGAAAACGTCGCCCCCGGCCAGGGGCGGCAAGGCCTGAGGTGAAAAGAGATGCCCGTGGGAGGCGCAGATGCGCAGGCCGTCGTCCAGAATCCAGATCAACTCCCGGGCCAGGGGGAAGGGCAGAACCATGGCGTCCACGTCGCTGTCGCAGTTGCCCCGTACCGCGAGAATCCTTCCGGCCAGGGGGGCGAGGGCTTCCGCCGCCCGGGCGGGATCATAGCCGGGGGGGAGGGGATTGCGCGGACCGTGGTACAGGATGTCCCCCAGACAGACAAGATAATCCGGCCGCCGTTGCCGCGCCAGATCGGCAATCCGGCGCGCGGCCGGGGCCGAACCATGCAGGTCGGAAAAGACGAGGAGCTTCACGGCGAAGTCTCTTCCCGGTCCCAGCGGCTCCGGGGAACGGCTTCCTCAATCAGCAACACCGGAATGTCGTCCTCCACCGGATAGACCAGACGGCAGATCCCGCAGGAAAGCCCGGCCAGAACCGCCCCGCGGCGGAGCGGGACAAGTTCGCCGCGACATTTCGGGCAGGCCAGAATGCGCAACAGATCAGGGTCCATCTTCTTCGTCCTGTTGTGCCGCCCCGCACAGGAAAATCCTTGCGCGGCAATCTTTTGTAAAATATCCTAGCATCATCCCGGTTTTCCTTCAAGATCCCGGAGAACGGATGCCCGGCCGCCGCATTGACCTGCATACCCACAGCGCTGTTTCCGACGGCAGCGATTCCCCCGCCGACCTTGTGCGCAAGGCGGCGGCCCTTGGCCTTGAAGCCGTCGCCCTCACGGATCATGACACCCTTGACGGCCTGGACGAAGCCGAAGCCGCCGCGGACCGTCTCCCCATCCGCTTCATCCGGGGCTGCGAGCTGGCCGTCCACGACCCCCGCCAGGGCGAACTTCATCTGCTGGGACTCTGGATGCCTCCCCCTTCGGAGGCCATGCGCGCTGCCCTGCGCGGAATCCAGGAACACCGCGCCCAACGGAACCGTAACATTCTGCGCAGGCTCCGGGCCCTGGGAATGCCCCTGAGCCTGGACGACGTCCTGGCCCACTCGCGGGGCGTGGTCCCCGGCAGACCGCATATCGCCAAGGCACTCCGGGAAAAGGGCTATGTGAAAAGCGCCGCCGAGGCTTTCCGTCTCTATATCGGCGAAGGGAAATCCGCCTTTTTCCCCCGGACCCTCCTCACCCCGGAAACCGGCATCCGCCTTCTGGCCGCCGAAGGGGCCACTGTGGCCCTGGCCCATCCCTTTCTTCATTCCTCCATGACCCCGGACATCCTGGCGGACCTTCTGCCGGAATGCCAAGCGTACGGCCTCACCGCTCTGGAAGTTTACCACAGCGCCCATTCCGACAGCGATGTCCGCGCGGGACTTCTTCTGGCGGAGGCTCACGGCCTTTTCCCCACCGGCGGCTCCGACTACCACGGCGCTTTCAAACCCGGTGTCTGCCTGGGTAGCCCGCGCGTCCCCGGGATCCTTCTGGATCGCCTGGAGGCGCACCGGAAAGGGAAAAGACCAAAAAGGTAGCATTCAACCCCGGCGTTTCCCTCACCCGTCCTCTTCCCGGAGGAGGGGAATCTGTTCCGGCCGGACCCTGCGGAAGGTGCGGCGGTGCAGGGGACAGGGGCCCTGGCGGGCCAGGGCGTCCTGGTGGGCGCGGGTTCCGTAGCCCTTGTGCCGGGCGAAGCCGTAGCCGGGGAAAAAAGAGTCCAGGCGGGTCATCAGGGCGTCGCGGGCGGTTTTGGCCAGGATGGAGGCCGCGGCGATGACCGGGAGGCGGGCGTCGCCGTCCACAAAGGCCTGCTGGGGCGGCGGGGCCGGAGAAGGGGGGAGGAGGGGCGGCAGGCGGAGCGCGGCGGCCTGGAGCGCGCAGGCGGGATGTCCGGGCGCGGGAACAGGCAGGCAGTTTTTCCAATGGGCGCAAGGGATGACGCGCGGACCGTCAATCCAGAGAGGGACCAGGGGAGGGAGAAAGGGCAGGGAGGCGGCCAGGGCCAGGACGGCCCGGCTCATGGCCCGAAAGGTGGCGTTCTGGATGTTGAGGGCGTCCACCTCCTCCTGCCAGGCCAGGCCGAGGCCGAAGGCCAGGGCCTGTTCCCGGATGATCCGGGCCAGGGCCTCGCGTCTGGCGGGGGAGAGCTTCTTGGAGTCGTCCAGGCCGGGCAGGCGCGAGGCGTGGTCAAAGCCGGGGGGAAAGAGAACCGCCCCGGCCATGACCGGCCCGGCCAGACAGCCGCGCCCGGCTTCATCCACTCCGATGGGAGAGGCGTCCATGTCGGGAACAGGCCGGGATCGGTCAGAATTCCAGCAACCGCGGCTCGCCGCCGAAGGAATGGAAGCGCGCCTTGACATCCTTGAGATAGAGCACCTGGGTGTTGTCGTCATCCGCCGAATACATTCCCTTCAACTCCGGATAGGCGTCAAGCATAAACTGTTTGGCTTCCCGCCTGTCGTCATTGACGGCAACGGCCTGCACGCGCACCCAATTCCCCTTGCCGTCATAGGCGCAGAGCTCAATCTTCGGCTGGATCGCCATCTGCCGGGAAACATCCTTTTTCCTGCCGGTTTGCAGGTAGAGCCTGCCCTCAAAAATCGCCACCGTGCCGAAGGGGCGCACCCTGGGCTGATCGCCCTCCACGGTGGCCAGAAAATAATGGCCGCAGCCCTTGATAAAGTCATGAACTTCCCGCAGACCGTCCCCGTTTTTGTCCTGTTCCGCGGCGAAGGCGGGAAGCGCCAGAAACGCCGTCAGAAAGAACAGAACCCCCTTTGCGGAATCCTTTCTCATCGCGCAGCCTCCTTATGGTTTTTCCCATTCTGCCCGGCAAGGACTCCAAAGGCAAGCCCCGAGCGCGGTCCTGTCGCGAGCACATGATCTGACCGGTATAGGCAGCACATGAATTGACCGCTGAGGAGTCTCAAAAAGGCAGTTTTGATAAAAAGGGAAAATAATCAGGTCTGCGGGGCAGTGATCCTCTTTTTGAAGCGTGAATACATGCCGTTGGCGGTATAGAGCGCCGCGACGGGATTGTGCCCGAGTACCCTGTCTTTGACGATCATCACCGTGACTGGCGCTTGCGAATGGGCGATGAAAAGAGAGTCGTGCCCCACGCACAGGCCGATCACGATATTGAAATCCGTTTTTTGAGCCGCCAGCATTTTGGCCTGCATTACCGGATTGCACATGGATTCGTGCCCGCATCCGCCGTTCAGTTTTTTCTCTTCCGGCACTCCGATGACAGTTTTGTCCTGGGCGCCGATTTTGCAACATACGGTGAAATGTTGTATTCCTTCCCGATCCAGGATTCTGACAAAGAGAGCGGTTTCGGCCATAAGCCCCACGCAGGAGGCGATGCCGACGACCCGGTACTGCATGCGGCTGATGAACGCTATTGTTTCCTCAACGCGGCTTAGTCTGCCGTAGGTCTCGCCTTCAAGGATTGTAGAGACCCGGGCCAGACGCAGGCATTCCTCATTGCCCGCATAGATGTCCATGGCTGTTTGCAGCAGGGTCGGATCAACATGTTTCGTCAGGCAGAATGAGGGGAAGGAGGCCGCGTCGTTCGAGCGGCAACTTAACACTCCGCAATGAGCGCAACTTAAGGTCTTTTTACTTTTCATATCTCACCCTTGCGTCAATGAGGCCAGAAAAGGATCTTTTTTTCCACTCGGGCCAGGGCCGTCATGGAGAGGAAGGTCACCATGCCGGTATAGAAAATCCCCGCGACCATGCGGGGATAGTCGGCAAAATCAGCATAATACTGCACAAAACGTCCCAGACCGTAGGAAGCTCCGAAAAGCTCGGCAACGGTCAACATAATGAAGGACAATCCCAATCCTACATGCATTCCATTGAAAATGAACGGGAGCGCCGCCGGGAAGGCGACGATGCGCAGGTATTCAAGGTAGCTGAAGGTGAACACGCGCGCGCTGTCCCGGTGGCGTTCCGGCACCGCCAGAGCCCCGGCCACAGCGTTCAGGAAGACCGGCCAGAATGCCGCCAGGACCACTATGGCGATGGCCGAGAGGCGGAAGGATGGAAGCAACGCGATGGCGTACGGGACGTAAACCGTGGGCGGCACCGGCGCCGCGACCCGGGCAAAGGGGATGAAAATAGTCTGCAGCCATTTCGTGCTGCCGACAACCACCCCTCCTATCATGCCCGCGGCGGTCGCCGTCAGATACCCCGGAATGAGAATGAGAAAGGAATAATATGTGCTCAACAGAAGCTCCGGCAACGAATTCCACAGAGCGCGGGCCGTTGTCCAGGGGGAGGGGAACAGATACTGATGTTTTTCCGGCAAAAACCAGGTGGTCGCGATCCAGACCAGCAGCAACAGCAAGAAGAGCGTGAAGCTGGCCAGAAATTTTACCAGCCGCGCCAGGCGGGGCTCAGACTGCCGCGAGACGGACATGTCAGATCCCCTCTCCGCAGGTCAGGTTCGTCAGCAACGCATCGTTGCGGTTTTGGATGTCGCGGTGGTAATAGTCGCTGATGTTTTCTTTCAGGGAACGGAATTTTTCGGAGGAAAACAGCAGGCGGGCGGAACGGGGACGGGGGAAGTCCACCGACAGTTCCCCGATCAGCCGGCCCGGGGCGGAACCGAAGATCAGGACCCGGTCTCCCAGAAACAGGGCCTCATCCACGTCATGGGTAACAAAAACCACAGTGCGGCGGGGAGAGGTTGCGCTCCAGATCTCCAGAAGCAACTCCTGCAGGCGCATCCGGTTGATCGGATCCAGCGCCCCGAAGGGCTCATCCATCAGCAGCACGCGGCTGCCCAGGGCAAGGGTGCGCACAATGGCGCCACGCTGGCGCATGCCTCCGGACAATTCGTGGGGATATTTTTTCCCGGCCCCATCCAGACCGACCATGGACAGATACCTGTCCGCCAGCTCCCGCACCTGGCTTTTCGTTGCCCGGGGCGAGGCCTTGCCCACAGCCAGGGCCACATTGTCTTTGAGGCTAAGCCAGGGGAAAAGGGAATATTCTTGAAAGACGACGCCTCTTTCCAGAGAGGGGGAGGTCAGGGCGCGGCCCTGCCAGAAGATCACGCCGCGCGTGGGTTTTTCCAGGCCGGCCAGCAGGCGCAGAAAGGTAGTTTTGCCGCATCCGCTCGCCCCGAGGAGGGAGACGAATTCTCCTTCCGACACCGACAGGGTAATGTTTTCCAAGACCATGGTCTCGCCATAGGCGAAGTGCAGTCCCTCCGCCGTAAGTTCTCCAGGAGCGGGGCGGGCGCATCCCGCATTGGTCCGTTCGCTTGGCGCAGCTTTGACCAGCACACCCGTCTCCCTGCTCATGCCGCTGGGGTTGCCGTGAACGTGGGCCGGCTGGCGCGCGGGAAGGCCATAGAGGCGGTAAAAACAGCCTGAAAGTCGGGGAGATCCGCCAGATCTAGGCAGGACGCCTTTTCCGCGAGGGAGGCCGCCCAGTCCCGGCTGGCGGCGTCCAGCAGGAAAATTCGCGCGCCGGCCTTGGAGGTGTTGCCCACGAACTCCGTTTTGCCGGCGAATGCTTCAGGCAACAACCCCAGATCCAGTAAACTGCGCTCCTTCAGGTGATAGCCGAAGGATCCGGCAATCAGCACCCGATCCACCTGTTCCGGCAAAATTCGCGCCTGTCGCAACAAGAGATCAATCCCCGCGCGGATGGCCGCCTTAGCCAGTTGTACCTGGCGGATGTCCTTCTGGGTCAAAAAAATATGGGGGGCAAGCCTGAACCGGCTTTTGCCGTTGACGCGCTCCAAAAAGTGGGCGATGGCGCCGCCGTCCGGGGTGAAGCGGCCACTTGAAGCGACGCCGTTGTGGACGACCAGCGCGGCCACGGCATCGATCAGGCCACTGCCGCAGAGGCCTCGGGGCGGAGCTTCGGCGATGGTTTTCAGGACGGGCCGCCCGTCCCCTTCAAGGCAAAAGGCTTCAATAGCCCCGGCAGCCGCCCTCATGCCGCAGGAGATGTTCATGCCCTCAAAAGCCGGACCCGCAGCCGTGGATGCGGCGATCACTCTGCCTTCCTTTGCCAGGGCCATTTCTCCGTTGGTGCCGATATCAATGAAAAGCGTGGGCTGGTGGCGGCGCAGAAGCCCCGTGGCCACGATGCCGGCCACGATGTCGGCGCCCACATGCCCGGAGAGGACGGCGGGGAAATAGACTTCTCCCTGAGAGGCGATCCGCAGGCCCACTTCCGCGGCCTTGCGGTAGGCATGTCCCCGGAAGGCCGGATGGTAGGGACGCCGGCCCAGATTTGCCGGGTCAATTCCGGTGACCAGATGCTGCATGCAGGTGTTGCCGCAGATCACCGCCTCATAAATGTCCGCGGCGGAGATGCCGGCCTGGGCGCAGACCTCGGCGATGAGGGCGTTGATATCCGTGAGCGCGTCCTGTTGCAGGATGGCCAGCCCGCCGGGTTCAGCGGCGAAACTAATGCGGCCGAGCACGTCATGGGCGTGACGGGTTTGCCTGTTCAGGGTGGCGGCGGAGGCCGCTTCCTCCCCGTTGCGCAAATCCACCAGAGCGACCGCAAGCGTTGTCGTGCCCACGTCAACGGCAAGACCGAAAAGGGAGTCTGTGCGGTTTCCCGCCTCAAGGCACAGAGTTTTGCCCCCGGCCAAAACCTCTGTCCGTCCCCTGTCCGGCAGGAATCGTTTCGTCAGACGAGGGATATGCGCGCAAGAGAGCGCAAGGCTTTCGTCGTGGATCTGCAAGGAGTTTTCCCCGACTTCCAGTATTTCCAGGTCCAAGTCATCCTCGCCCACAAGATCTTGGCAGGCAAGGGCAAAGGGAGAGACTGGTTTTGCGCGGTCCTGTATCCCGTGGGGCAGGCCTGTAAGAACCCGTACCCTGCATTTGCCGCAAATTCCGTTCCCGCCGCAGGGCGTTTCCATCGTCAGCCCGGCCGCGTAGACGGCTTCCAGCAGGCTGGTTCCTGGGGGGACGGCCGCAATGGCACCTTCCGGGAAAAAGCGCACGCTTGGCATGGCTCAGGTTTCCAGCCGTCGGGAGCGCAC
Organism: Desulfovibrio sp.; assembly: GCA_031275955.1. Lineage (GTDB taxonomy): Bacteria > Desulfobacterota > Desulfovibrionia > Desulfovibrionales > Desulfovibrionaceae > Frigididesulfovibrio. The sequence continues at coordinate 20,808 of JAISNZ010000061.1, forward strand.
CGCCCCGGTCATGGCGCGGATGACAGGGAGCTTCGTGCCCGTACTTAAGCCGCAGGCTGGGGCGATGATGTCCACTCCAGCGCGGATCAGTATTTCCGTCCGCCGGGCCACTCTGGCCGCTGTGCCGAATTCCAGCATGTAGGTGCTGAGGTTGCCCATGGTCACGATTCCGGGCAGAAAGCGTTTGAGCTTGGCAAGATTGATCATGGCGTCAACGCTGACGGCCTCGCTTTCCATCAGGGGCCAGAGGGCGCGGCAGCGATCCGTGTCACCGCAGATATGCACGATGGTGGGCACGTTCTCCGCATGGGCGGCGCGCACCACTTCGCGAACATAGGGCACGGCGAATTCTTCGAACAGGGCCGGACCGAGAATATCGCCTGTGGCGCTGGGGTCGCCAATGGCGATCACGTCAGCCCCAGCCCTGACGGCACGGCGGGCATATTCCCCCAGAAAGAGGCTGATGCGGGACAAAAGCCTGTGGGCATCCTCCTTTCTTTTGCGCAGTTCCTTGAAAAAGGCGGGCGGGTTGACCAGGGAGGCGGCCGTGCTTATGGGGCCTGTCAGACTCACAATGATCGGCAGATCCGTTCCTGCCGCGGCAAGACGCTCAACGGCTTTCAGCACCATTGGAATGCGCCCCGCGCCGAGCAGGGATTCCCAATCCAGGTCGGGAACCGCCGAAATGGAGTGGTAGGGTTCGGAAACAATTTTGGGTTCACAGGCCAGAGTCCCCAAGTCAACGGCACTGCCGAGACTTTCGGCCTCCACGGTCATGCAGAAGGGTACGGCGAGATTTTCAAAGCCGGTTTGCCCTGCCACCGCGAGGGCAAGTTCGGCCATCTGATCCGCATCCGAATGGGCTCCAGGAAGGGTTGCCGGACAATTTCCCGCTATCTCCACAATCGCCGCGTTCATCATCCCGCCCATGCAGGCCACAGGGGGGCGATCCGTTTTCTCTCGACGCAGAACCCGCAGCAGGCGTTCTTTCGGCGTGAATGGCGCTGCCAAGCCCGTGGAGTCCGTGTTCATTGAGCCGCCACCAGCGCGCCTGCCGCGCGGATTTCGGTCAGAAGCCGGGAAGCCAGGTCTCCCGCCCCAATGGCGTTGGCGGAATATCCATCGGCGCCTATCTTGCGGGCAAAGGCAGCCGAAATGGGCGCCCCGCCGATCATCACCTTGATACGCTGCCGCAGCCCGGACGCCTTAAGGATTTCCAACACTTTGGCCATGCCCGGCATGGTTGTGGTCATCAGCGTGGACAAGCCTATGATCTCGGCTCCGACCTCCTGAGCCTTCCGGACAAAGGTCTCGGGCGGCACATCGCGCCCGAGGTCAAAAACGGTGAATCCCTTGGCTTCCAGGATGATCTTCACCAAATTTTTCCCTATATCGTGCGTATCGCCCTCCACAACACCCAACACAATTTTTCCCGGCTCGGAACTGGCGTCCACCTTGATATGCGGGCGTAGAATATCCAGTCCGGCATACATGGCATCGGCCGCGATCAACAGTTCCGGCACGAAGTACTCGTCTTCCTCAAAAAGCCTGCCGGCGCGGTCCATGCCGTGGGCCAAACCCTTATCCACGGCCTCGTAAGCATCAATATTCCTTTTGACCACCTCCCGGGCCAGCTCGGCGGCTTTTTCCTCTTCCAGATTGACGACAGCATCGGACAGTCCCCGAAAGAGAACTTTGTTTTCCTCAGACATGGTTTCCCCTTTTTCGCCGCCGGTACCTGGCTTTGGCCCTCAGGGTCGGATTTCTGCCGCCAGAATCTCCTGCCTGACCGGCCAGCCCGCCTCCCTGGCCGCGTCCATCATGGCGTCTATGTTGGTGAAAGGAGTTTCCGTCGCCAGACTGCACCCGCTTGCAAGGATAAAACCGCGGGGGGAATCCCAGGCTTCGCGGATGCACTTGAAGGCCGCCGCCCGGACATCGCCGGGGTCGCCCTGAAGGAGAACCTCCGAAGGGGGGATGTTCCCCATCAGGCAGACCAGGTCGCCGACCCGCGTCTTTGCCTCGTCCAGATGGGCCATGTTGTCTATGGACAGGCAGGCGGCGCCGGTATCCGCCATGCCCGGCCAGATGCCCGCTGTTTTGCCGCAAATATGCAAGCCCACCGCGGCGATGCCCCGGCTTTTGACGTGTTCGATCAAACGCTTCAGATATGGCTGGGAAAATTCGCGGAAATGCCGGGGACTGATGACGGTGGACGAACTCATGGCGCAAGTGAGGTTGGGCACGGAACCAAGATCAATGACCGCATCGGCGAGTTGACGGCTGGCTTCATAGGCAAGGCCTATGACCCGGTGCGCGAGTTCGGGTTTGCGCAACATCCAGCGCGAAATGTTGTCCGCTCCGACCAGGAGGGAAGCCAGGGTAAAAGGCCCTTCAACCCCGCAGGTCACGGGCACTTCATGTCCGATGGCGTCCAGAGTGCGTTTAGTGGCCTCCAGAAGCACAGGGAGAGGGCCGTCCGTATAGGGATTATGGGGGACCAGACTGTCCACATCCTCTTCCCTTAAGATGGCCGGGGCCTCCATGTGCGCCGTCTCGTCAAGGGGGACGCGCACCCGGGTCCCCATGGCCTCCGGCTGGACGTAAAGATCCGTGAACACGCGCACACTGTCAAAGCCGAAGCGGCGATATGTGGCTATGGTCGCGCGGGCAAGGGTCTCGCCACTGGAACGCAGTTCCGAGACCCTGACCCCGATGACCCGCGCGGCTGTGTTGGAAATGGAGGGCACGCAACGGATGCGGTCCGCCGGCCTTCCTTCGCGCAAGGCCTTGGCGCGCTCCACAGGCGTCATCAAATCCCTGAGCATGAGGTTTCCTTTTAGCGGTTCCTTGGAAGCCTCGGGACAGGACCCTGCAGGGGTTTGCCCGCAAATCCGGGCAGGCGGGATGCGCGGCAAGGGCAAAATCCTCTCCGCAGCGCGGGAATTTGCCGGAAAATTTTTGCCCTGAAGGCAGTTGCGGCTGATCTGTTCGCTGGGAAAAGGCAAGGGTCAGGGCAAATAACAGTAAAATGCCATATCTTTCCCCTTGGAAACAGGGGGATTCTTTTTATTTATTCCATAGATAATTGATAAATTTCTTTATCAACGGACAGAGACAAGGGCGTCTTACAGAGTAATTAAAAATAAAATTGCTTTAGAAAAAAACATTTTCTACTAAAAATATTGGAAAAATTCTTGACTAATACCGAAAAACAACTATTCTCTGGCCTCTCTCGAGGAGAGGTTTCGGCTCGTGTCCAGGGCATTCCAGAGCGGAAGTGCTCCGCAAGGATTCGGCGGATTCCTGAAGCCCTTTTTGGGGCGCTTCGCGGGGGGCGAAGCGGCGGAGGGCCGACCCGATTTTGTCCGTGTTTCAGCGGTCGAAAGGCGCATTTTCCGGGGCGAGGCGGGAAAACACCGGCCCCAGGCCGGATGCCGCCTTGGGGAAATCAGGGGCGGGAATATTCATTTACCAAGGGGCCGGGGCGAGGGTCACGGTTCAGATCCAGATTCACAGGGGGACATCATGTCGCAGACAAATTCCGTTCAAAGATCCGTTGTTCAGATTTCCAGGCCCGCTCCGGGCGCAATTCAAATCATTCCCATGCCTCCGGCTTCCGCCGGATCGGTGGTTTTTCTGGATTTTGACCCGGGCGACGGGGTTTCCGCCAACCGCAGCGGCAACAATCTGCTCTTTATCTTTGATGACGGAAGCCAGATTGCGCTTGTGGATTTCTTTGTGACCAGCGACCGGGACCTTCCGCTTTTCCGTATGGCGGACGGGGCGGAGGCACCGGGCGCCGCGCTGCTTGCGGCCCTGGACAGTGAAATGGATCTGAGCACCGCGGCCGGTCCTGCCGAGAGGAGCGGCGGTGCGGGGGACTATGCCGATGATTGGGGGACTCTGGTGGGCGGCCTGGACAGACTCGGCATGTTGGACGCCGATTACTGGACGCGCGGCGGAGGACTTGGCATCGGCCTTGGCGGCGTAGCCGCTTCCTTCCCCCTCCCCACGGTGAGTATCGGTGCCGGCCTGACCGTGGAAGGCCAAGATCTGGTCTTCACGCTGACCCAGAGCCACACTATCCCGGCGGCTGTCTCGATCAACTGGTCCATCACCCTGCCGGCCGTATCGGTAAGGGCCGGCGAGGCGAGCTATGACGATTTTGACGCCCCCCGCCTCGCGGCCAGGGGGATCAGGGCCGTGGACAATGGCGACGGCACCTGGACCCTGAGCGGGACAGCCGCCATCCCGGCCGGTTCCACGCAGGGAAATATCGTCCTTCCCATCCGTGACGAGGCGGACTTTGAGCTGGATGAGACCCTGAGCATCAACTTGGGCAGCGCGGTGAATGCGACCATTGTCGGCGGCGCTGGCCTGGGCGTCATTGAGAATGACGACGCCGTGCCCAGCCTGACCATCGACGATGTCTCCGTGGCCGAGGGCGGAGATCTGGTCTTTACCGTAAGCCAGAGCCAGGCCACCCAAGCTGAGACCACGGCCTCCTGGTCCGTCACCCTGCCGGCCGTGTCCGGGACTCCCGGCCAGGCCAGCTATGACGACCTGGATTCGGCCAAGTTCGCGGCCAACGGGATCACGGCCACGGACAACGGCGACGGCACCTGGAGCCTGAGCGGGAAGATCAGCATCGCCGCCGGCCAAACCACGGC
>JAISNZ010000069.1 GCA_031275955.1 Desulfovibrio sp.
ACGGAGATCCGGGCGCTTTCAGAGAGCCTTCCTGCGCGATCCTTTCCAGTGAATCAGCATCAGGGCGGCATCCTCCCGGGGTTCATCCGGAGCGGCGCAGCGGGCGACGTCCTCCAGCACGGCCCGCAGCAGGGCTTCTCCCCAGGCAAAACCCTCCCGGGGGTCCTCTCCCGTTCCGGAGATCTGCCGCCGCCCCGCCTCCGCCCTTGCGGACAAAAAGGACAAGAGACGCGCTTCCCGGTAAGGAACGCCGTCCGGCGGCCGCGCCAGGCCAAGGCCTTCCGTGGACAGGAAGAGCATATCTCCAGGCAGGAGCCGCAGAGACTGGCCTGGAAAGGAACTGCGCGGGCGCATGCCCAGGGGATCGTTCCGGGCGCTGTTCATGGCCGTGGCCCTGCCGCCGCGCACGAGAACGGGCAGAGATGGCCCGGCCCCGGCCCAGGAGAACACTCCGCTCACGCTATCCAGGGTCCCGGCCAGGATATGGGCGAAAACCGGCGCTTCCACGGCTTCCTTGCCGATGTGCAGGATGTTGTTCACGGTCTCCAGGGCTTGTCCCGGAAAGGAACCAGCCAGAAGGGTTTCCCGGAGCAAAGGCATGACCCGGCCCATGAACAGGGCGGCCGGAATCCCCTGGGCGACCACGTCCACAAGGATACAGCACAGGCTTCGCCCGGATCGGAAAAAGGCGTCGTACAGGGTGGAACTGACGGGATGGATTCCCCGCAGCACCGCGGCCAGTTTCAGGCTGTCCGTCTGGGGAAGAATTCTGGGGCGCACCCCTTCCTGAATGTCCCTGGCCAGGGCCAGTTCACTGCTCAGCCGTTCCCTGGCCGCGGCCGCCAGGGTCAAATCCTCCAGGCGCTGGCGCAGGGCCAGGCGCAGGGTATTGGCGGCCCGGAGCAGGCGGCCGGTTTCATCCAGGCGCACCGCGGCCACGGATCTGCCGGGAAAGAGGCCTTTGCGCGCAGGCGGGGGATCGGCGGAGAAATCCCTGCGGGAGAGCCGCTCCGCCATGTTCATCAGGGATCGCACCGGATGCAGCGTGGCGCGGGTTATGCCGTACAGCCCCGCGACCGCCAGAAGGATCAGCGCGAGAACCAGGACGATGATTTGCCGCCCCAGCATCTTCAGCGGCCGGGACAGGGTTTCTTCCGGGATAAGCAGGGCCAGGGAAAGCCCCTTCGTCGCCAGAGGCATATACAGCGCCAGCCGGTCCATGCCCCCCCAGGGGATGACCATGTCGCCCTGTTCTCCCGCGAGCATGGACCTCCCCAGGGCCTCCAGGGCTGGTTCCCGGATCCTGGCCGACAGTTCCGGCAAACTGCCGACGGCGAAGACATCGCGCGAAATCAGAAACAGGCCCTCGGAGGAAAGGATAAAGGAGTCCAGGCCTTCAAAATTGGTCATGCTGTCCAGGAAGGAGGTCAGCCAGGTCATATTCACCGTCAGGGAGACATGGCCGAAGGCGCGGCTCCCGCCGTCCGCCCAGTCCAGCGGCGTGGCGTAGCGCATCAGGATATCCCGCTCCCCGCCCTCCGGGGAGGAAACGGGCATCGCCCGTCCGGGGCGGGAAGGATCAGGACCCGCCCCGGGCGGAAGGCGCGGGGATTCCAGGCCGGATCCCTTTTCCTCCCCGGAGGGAGACCCTTCCCGCCAGAGGGCGGTCCTGATCACCTCTCCCCCGGAATCCCTGGCATAGGAAACCGTCAGCCGCTGTCCCCGCGCGGTTGTCAGCGCGACGTCCAGCCTCCTGTGGTTCTTTTCCAGCGCGAGCAGGGAGGTGATGACCCGGTCGGGAATGCCGCCATCCCGCCCCAGCGCCGGGATGGCCTCCTCCGGCCCCAGCGCTTGCAGCGCCTGAACGACGGCCGCGTTCTTTTCCTCCGCCCGGCGCTGAAACTGGCTCAACACGGTCCCGGCCACGCTCGAAATCTGCCGCACCCGGTCCTGGGCCGTGGTCAGAATATTCTCCCGCAAACTCCGGTAGCCGACGAAGAGGACGAGGCCCAGCAGAAGCCCCAGTCCCGCCAGAATGGGCGCCGCCTGCCGCACCGCCAGACGATGCCGGAAGGGGATGGTGGACGCGCCGGCCATGCGCCGCCCGGCCCTTTTTACGTCTTCCGCCCAAGGGCGGCCAGGGCGGAAGGGACATCAGGAAAATGCCGGAACAGGCGGTGAAAGCCGCTGCCGATAAAGACCTTGGCCACGGCCGGCTGCATGTCGGCCACCCGCAGATTTCCCGACAGGGGTTCGAGGCGTTTCGCCAGCTCCAGGATGGCCCGCAGGCCGAAGGAACTGAGATAGGGAACCGCGGCGAGATCCAGAACCACATCGCGCATGTCTTCAGCCCGTAACAGTTCGTCGCAGATCTCTTCAAAATTCGCGGCGGAAAAAAAATCCCAGCGCCCGGAGATATGAAGAACATGGGCCTGAGGCGCGCGGGTAACTGTAATGTCCATGGGAACTCCTGGGACATATTCGGTTTGGAAAGGGGATTACCCTCCGGGGGAACGGGGCGCCGCGCCCGCCGGCGTGAGGACAACAGAGGCGTCCTCCCCTTGGGGCGGGAGGGAGAGCTTCCCTGCCCTGGAGGCGGAGCGCCGGGGAAAAAAGGCCGGGGCCGCGATGGAGGAGAGCGCCTGGCTGGTGACGGAGAGCGCCGGATCCTCCAGCCGGGAGCGCCGCTCCGAAATGGCCTGACGGTCCGGAAGCGCCGCCCGGCGGTAGCCCGCGAGCCTTTGCAGCAGATCGTCGATCCGGGGGAGAACGGCCGCGGCCAGGAGATCGCCGCCGGCGTCCGTGAGATGAATTTTATCTTTCTGGCGGATGCGGGTCTGGACGCCTTTCGCGTTGCGCGCGTAGGTCAGATAGCCTCCCCTGGAATCCGCCAGAACCGGCAGGGTATCGACGAAGATCCTGGTGAAGGGGTCGCAGGCCGCCTGCTGCTGCCGGGAGACCTGCAGGGTATGGCGGGCATGGGGAGAATTGCCCATGACCGGCAGGCCGACCCAGAGCGCCAGCGCCCCCTCCTTGCTGACCGCGGCGAGAAGTTCCCTGGCCCGCAGCAGATAATGCCTCTCCCAGGAGAAGGTGCCGACCAGGTGGCGTTTCCGGGTGATATCCACAATATCCTGGGAATCGTTGCCGCCCATCGCGATGATGACCAGATCCGGGGCATGCAGATCCACCAGGGCGGCCATGTGCAGCGGCCAGTCGAAATAGTCCCGGCGGCTGAGGCCGGTGGAATAGCGGGCGTCACGCGCTACCCTCACGTCTGCGCGGTCGCGCAGAACCCGCAGCAGGGCGGGGCCCAGACCTTCCATCATCATGGAATCGCCGACGAGCAGGATGTGGAAGGCGGCGTCAGGGTGTCCGGGCCTTGGCGCAGGCGGCAGCAGCGGGCGGGCGGGCCGGGGGGGGGAGCGGAGGGCGGCGGCGGAAACCGGGGGAATCTCCCGCAGGGGAAGAGGGAGGGTGGCGAGGGGCGCCCCGGAAGCGGAATACTCCGCTGCCGGAGGCGTCTTGCGGCGCAAGGACGCAAAGAGCGGCGGCGGCGGGAGGGAGTTTGTCGCGCGCGCCAGCGGCCGGATCTCGCCCGCGGAAGCCGCGGACGATTCCGGGGGCTTACTCCGGACGGCAAGGCTGACGGAGGTCCGCAAGGAGAGCGTCCGCGCCGACGGCTCCAGCACGGTGTGGACGGGAACTTCCCTGCCCCCGGGAATGGTCGTTTCGGCGGATGTGTTTGTCTGTATCGGTTCAGTGTGGACGGGAACTTCCCTGCCCCCGGGAATGGTCCGCGGGAGGGAGGAAGAGGGCGCTTCCCAGCCGGGGGGCCGGACTTCGCGGGCGGGAAGGGCCAGAGGCCGGCTGGCGGCGGGGGAAGAAGGGGGCGGCACCCGGGAAACGGAAAGGCGCGATGGCGGTTGCTGTCCTGCCTGAGGGGCGGGCGTTTCCCCCCCGGCGCGCGGGGGGAGGGGTTCAGGCAGCGCCCCCGCTTCCCGCTCTGTGGAGAAGAAGGCCAGAAAGGCGGAGATCCCGCTGCCCAGGCGGGTCATGCCGCTCGCCTCCGCGCTCAGGGCCAGAAGGGAAGCCAGACGGGCCGCCGGCGGAAAATGCGCGGACAGGTCTTCCAGAGAAGAGACCAGAGCCGGAGCCTGGAGCAGGGCCAGCAGGAGCAGGGCCAGCAGATACTGGCCAAAGACGCGCCCGTTGGAAGAAGGACTCTGCTCGCGTGGCTTGGTCATGGCCGCCCCGGTTCAGAACTGGAAATAGATGAAGGGGAAGACGCCATCCGGTCCCATGCGCAGGATAAGGGCCGCCAACAGGGCCAGGGTCGTTGCCCTGGCCGCCAGGGGCAGCCGCGTCTGCAGGGAGACGAAGCGTCCCAGGATCGCCCCCCCCGCCGCCTGGGAAAAAAAGGCCGCGCCGATGACCGGCAGGGCCATCAGGGGAAAGCCCTGGCCGGGCTGCCCCCAGTCCAGAAGGCGGCGGAAGATTTCCTGAACGCGATCCATATCCTCCACGCCAAAAAAAATCCAGGCGAAGGTCACGAAATGAAAAGTCGCGCACCAGGCCGGAAAGCGCGAGAGGACGAAGCGGCTGGGCCTCCCCTTTGCCCCGTCCGGCCGCTCCTGTCCCCCGCTTTCCGCCGGCCCGGAGGCCGGGGAGCGCCGGGAGGCGGCCGCATGCGTCAGGCAGAGACCCAGCCCGTGCAGGGCGCCCCAGATCAGGAAACGCGGGTGCGCGCCGTGCCAGAGGCCGCCCAGGATCATGGTCAGGAGAAGATTGCGGTAACGGCGGCCGTTCTTGTTGCCGCCCAGGGGAATATACAGATAATCGCGCAGCCAGGAGGACAGGGAGATATGCCAGCGCCGCCAGAAGTCCTTGAGATTGCAGGCCAGATAGGGAGAGGCGAAGTTCCGGGGCAGGCTAAAATTCAGCAGGCGGCCGATGCCCAGCGCCAGATCCGTATAGCCGGAAAAATCGCAGTAAATTTGCAGGGAATATCCGTATACCGCCAGCAGCACCCCCCAGGAGGAAAAAAGCTCCGGGGTCTGAAAGGCGTCCCGGACCACATGGTCCGCCAGGTATCCGGCCAGGACCACTTTTTTGAACAAACCGCTCAGCAGCAGGGCAAAGCCCTCCTGAATATCGGCCTCCCTGTCGGAGTCGGGCGGCGTCCGGCCGGCCTCCGAGGTTGCGGCGTCCAGCTGGGGAAAAAAATTTTGCGGCCGGAGGATGGGGCCGGCCAGGATGGTGGGGAAAAAGGACAGGAAGAGCAGCACGCGGACAAAGGATTGGGGCTGGGGATTTCCGGCCTGCCCGGCGAGGTAGGCGATGCCCTGAAAAATATAGAAGGAGATGCCGAGGGGAAAGGCGAAATTGAGCAGGGCGTCGGGAAGCAGGCTGTCCAGAGGCAGAAAGAAGCCCAGCAGGGCAAGGGCGTCGGCCAGCTCCAGCAGGAAAAATTCATAGTACTTGAAGAAGGCCAGCAGGCAGAGGTTGGCGGCAATGCCGGCGGCGCACCATCTTTTCCGGGAGGCCTCCCCCCGGGCACGGGCCATGAGCCGGGCCGCGCCCCAGGTAAAAAAGACCGCGGCCAGGAGCAGGGGAACAAAGGCCGGACCGGCGGCGGCGTAAAAGAGCATGTTGGCCCCGAGCAGCAGCCCCGGGCGCAGGCCGGGACGTTGTTGGGACGCCCACCAGAAAAGCAGAACCACCAGGAAAAAAAGGGCGAACTGGCTCGTTACGAAATTCACGTTGAGGACTTCAGGGTTGGATGCGGGAAAGTTTCCTTCCCTTAGCAGAAGCCGGCGAAAGAATCCAGATCCCGCCGGCGGAAAAGGCTTGACGGGAAAAGGGGGAAGGGGAAAAAAGGGACATGGTCAGGGAAAAGACATGAGCGGCGCGCGGGAGGAACAGGGGCGGACAGCCGCCCCTCCGGCCGATCCCCCCTCCTCCCTGAAAGGCGGAACGGACGAAATCCTGGACTTTCGCTTTGAGGTCAATCAGGAGGCCATTCAGGCCGTGCTCTCTCTGGCCCGGGAATGGGCCGGGGACCGGGGAGTCGCCCCGGAGGACATCGCCTCCCTGCGCCTGGTGCTGGAAGAACTGCTCCTGAACATTGCCTTTCACGCCTCTCCCCTGCCGCCGTCCCCCCGCTCCGGCGCGATCCGCGCGGAACTTTTGCTGGCCCTCTATCCCCTGTCTCCGGACGCCTCCCTTCCGGGACGGGGTTTTCCTCCGCCTGACGGGATTTCCGGGGATCGCAGCCATCCCTGGTCCATCCATCACGGGCGGCGGATTTTCCTTCAGATCCGCGACAACGGCCGGGCCTTCAACCCCCTGGAGCATGTCGCCGCGCCCATGGGGCCAAGCCCCGGCGAAACCGCGCCGGGCGGCCTGGGGATTTCCCTGGTGCGCCTTCTGGCCGTTCGGGCCACCCATACGCGGGTGGAGGACGGGAATGTCCTTTCCCTCTTTCTCCCCCTGGGCGAGCAGTCCAGCTCCCTTGCCGGCCCGCCGGGGGATCAGGGGGCCGCCCGCCGGAGGAGGGGACTGCCGCGCGCCCTCCCGGATCTGTGGGGCAGAAGCCTGGCCCTGAGACAGACCGTCTTTTGGGGCCTGATCGCCCTTGTCCTCTGCTGGGTTCCCTTTTTCCTTTTCCTGCAGACGGTGCGGGCCGAGCGCCAGTACGCCGCCTGGGTCGCTGGCCGGCAGGCGGTGGAAACTCTGGATCTGCTGACCTCGCGCCTGTTCGTCCGCCTGCGGGACAATGTGCAAGGCGTCGCCCGGAACCTGGACAGGGGAGATCCGGACCCGCGTCTGGCTTTCCTGCCCGGCAGCGCCGAGCAGGAAAGCCTTCTGGCCGCGCTGCTGCACTTCCCGGTGGGCGGCGTTTTGTACGCGAAAGACGCCCTGCCGGGGCTGATCCTGCGCAGGGAAGGCCCCCCCATGCGGCAGCCGGATATCCTCTTTCAGGCGCCCTCCGCGGCAGGGGAGCCAGCCTGGCAGGGTCCCATCGGCCTTTTCTCCGAATCCTCTCCCCTGCCCGCCCTCTTCTTCCGTCTGCCCTGGAAACTTCCGGCAACAGGCAGGGAAGCGCCGGAGACGGCCGCGAGCGGAGGAACGGTGGGCATCATCCTTTTTCTGCCGGAACTGGCCGGCTTTCTGAAGTCCCTGACTCCCCTGCCGGAAGCCGAAATCTTTCTGCTGGACGCCGAGGGAAGATACCTGCTCTTTCCGCCCGGGCGAGAAGCCGGAGCCGGACCGGCGAATATCTTCGCCGACGCCGAACTTTCCGGGAACGACGCCCTGGAATCCCTCGCCCAGGCCATGTTTTCCGGCAGGACGGGAAGCATGAAACTGGCGGGAGAGGCCCGGCGGGCCTTTCCCTGGAAGACCCCCTGGGAGGAGCCGCTGACCGTCCTGTACCGGCCCCTGCAGATAGAGGGCTGGAGCCTGGGCCTGCTGGCGCCCTCGCGCCTCCTGGGCGACGACACGCCGCCCTTTCCCGGCCTGTTGATCCTCCTGGTCGTCGCGGGGCCCGCCCTTTTCCTTTTCCTGGTCTGGCGGACGGCCTCACAGGCCTTGAAGCCCATGCAGGATCTGACCGTTTCCCTGGAAGCCATGGCCCACGGCGATCTGGACAGCCCCCTGCCCGCGCCGGCCCACCCCGACGAAATCGGGGCCATGCTCCTGTCCTTTGAGCGGGCGCGGCTGACCTTGCGCGCCACCCTGCGCACTCTCCTGTTCAACACCAGAATCCGGAACAGGCTCGCGGGGGAATTCCGCCTGGCCAGATCCCTGCAGGAATCCCTGCTGCTGACGCGCTTTCCCCGCCTGCCGCGCACCGACGTCTGCGCCCGCGTGGACATGGCCGGAGAGGTCTGCGGCGATTTTTACGACTGCTTCCTCCTGGAGGGAAACCGGCTCTGCTGCGTCCTGGGAGATGTCTCGGGCACGGGCGTGCCGGCCGCCATCCTGATGAACGGAGCGGTCTCCCTGACCCGCGAGGCCCTTCTGGCGGGACTGGACCCGGCAGCGGCTCTGGCCAGGGTCAACACGGCCCTCCTGCGCAGTTCCCTCGCCGCCATGTTCGTAACCATGCTGGTGGGCATTCTGGAGGAGGAAAGCGGGCTGTTTACCTGGGCCTCGGCCGGGCACCCGGCCCCCATGAGGGCCTGGCCGCGGGAAAAGGGGCCGGCAGGAGAGGAAAATGTCCTCTGCCTCCCCTGGCCGGGAGAACTGGCCCTGGGCATCCGCCCCGCGGAGCGCTATTCCCTCTTCTTCCAACCCCTCCTCCCGGGCGAGGCCCTGCTGCTCTATTCGGACGGGGCGGAAGAAGCCGCCCCGCGAAACAGCGCCCCGCCGGAAACGGGCGAGTTTTTCGGCGAAAAACGCCTGGCCGCCTCCCTGGCGCGCCATATCGCGGCTCCTTCCGCCGCCGCCCACCTGGAGGGCATCCGGACGGATCTCCTGGCCCACATGGCCGGAACGCCCCCCCACGACGACATCACCCTGCTGGTGCTGCGCCGCCGGGAAAGCCCGCCCTCAGGCGACAATCCCGGAAAGAGATCTTGAGTCGCAAGCAGGTTGGAACGCTCAGGCGGGCGGCCTTTTTTGGAGGGTGACGAAGGAGCCGTTTTTTGATAGGAGGGTGGCTTCCCGTCGGCATGGCGGCGGGAAGCCGGCGGCGGCGGCCTTTCCCGCGGCGGCTTCCACCTTTTACGGGAGACAGCTATGGTCAAAAAATCTGCGCTCACAGCGGAAGAAATGCGCCTTGAGGCCCTTAATTCCGCCCTGACGACCATCGAACGCAAACACGGCCAGGGCGCCATCATGCGCCTGTCCGACAAAACCCACGCCAATATCCCGGTCATCCCCACAGGCTCCATCGGCCTCGATCTGGCCCTGGGAGTGGGCGGCATTCCCCGCGGCCGGGTGAGCGAAATCTACGGCCCGGAATCCTCGGGCAAGACCACCCTCACCCTGCACATCATCGCCGAAGCCCAGAAACTCGGCGGCACCTGCGCCTTCATCGACGCCGAGCACGCCCTGGACGTGGGCTACGCCAGGCGCCTTGGGGTCAATACCGACGAACTGCTCATCTCCCAGCCCGATTTCGGGGAACAGGCCCTGGAAATCGCGGACCTCCTGGTGCGTTCGGGAGCCGTGGACCTGGTGGTGATCGATTCCGTGGCCGCCCTCATTCCCCAGGCGGAATTGGAAGGCGACATGGGCGAGACCCAGGTGGGCGGTCAGGCCCGGCTCATGTCCCATGCCCTGCGCAAGCTTACCGGCTCCATCCACAAATCGCGCACGGCCGTCATCTTCATCAACCAGATCCGGATGAAAATCG
>JAISNZ010000174.1 GCA_031275955.1 Desulfovibrio sp.
GGAGCGCTCAAGCCAAGGCCAAGGGCAAATACGTCTTCCTGTTTCATACGTCACCTCTGGTGACTTTCTACAGGCCCCTTCCCATTTGGTCAAATTCCATAGTCAACGTCGAAGAACCCTCTTTCCGTACATAAAAATCAAGTATATTGCCTATTTTTCAGCAATACTGACCGATATATCTATTGCGCCGGACCAGATGCGCGAGGAGAGATCGGCCATGCCCATTGGCCCAACGCTGACGGACGAAGAACAGGAATTTGTGCGGACACTGGCCGAAAAACTCCCGCCTGTCATAGCCCGTAAGCGGATTGACAGATTTTTGGGCTTAGTCTTGCCGCCGGATCATTTGACGAAAGTCCTCCCGGCGCGTAAAAACAGTGTCTCTCCGGACTGTTGCCGCGCAGGCGCGCCGTCAGGGAAACGCCGACGGGCCGGGGCTCCGCCCCGAACCCCGCCGGGGCATATCTTTTCATCCCAAGTTGCATTCAAACTCGTTTGAATGCAAGACGCCAAAGTTTTTGAAAAACAGGCAAAGCCTGATTTTTCAAAAACTTGCGGGTAGCGGCTTCGCCTCTGCCCTACCAATTAACTTTCTATTGAAAGCAAATTGGTATCACTCAACGACAAGCGCAAGGCGAAATCGCTACAGGGGGAATCATGACCGGCAGCGCGCTCTCTCCACTTCTGCGGCGGGAATGCGCCGCCATCCAGCCCCCGGACCCCGCCCTGCTGGCAGAGGCCCAGGGCCGTCTGGATCGGCTGGTCAAGCCCCGGGGAAGCCTGGGCCGCCTGGAGGAACTGGCCTGCCGCCTGTATGCCCTTCAGGGTGGCGGGCCGTTGCGGGCGCGTCCCGCCCTGATGGTGACCATTGCCGGGGATCATGGAGTGGTCCGGGAGGGCGTGGCGGCAGCGCCCCAGGCGACCACCGCGCGCATGATGGAGGCCTTCCTGGGCGGCGGGGCGGCGATCAACGCCCTGTGCGCCGCCGCGGGAGTGGATTTTCGCCTTGTGGACGCGGGGGTTGCCGGGATGCCGGACTTCCCTCCCCATCCCGCCCTGCGCAGGGCGGGCATCGGACCCGGCGTGGCCAATATCGCCCGGGGCCCGGCCATGGGCAGGGAAGAATGCCTGAAGGCCCTGGAACTCGGCGTCTCCCTGGCCCGGGAAGCCCTGGAAGAGGGCTACGCGGCCCTGGGCACGGGAGAGATGGGCATCGGCAACAGCACCGCCTCCAGCGCCCTGTTCTGCGCCTACCTGGATTTTTCGGCGGCGGAGATGACCGGCGCGGGCGCGGGAATTCCCCCGGCCGGCCTTGCCCACAAGGCCAAGGTCATAGCCGGGGCGCTGGACCTGCATGCGGCCGTGGTGCGGGGAAAGGACCCCCTGGCCATTCTGGCGGCCCTGGGCGGCTACGAAATAGCCGCCTTGGCCGGGCTCATCCTGGGCGGGGCGGCCCGCCGCCTGCCGGTGATGATTGACGGCTTTATCGCCACCGCCGCCTTTACCGCCGCCCAGGCCCTGGCGCCGGCCGCGCGCGGGTACTGCTTCTTCAGCCATGCTTCCGCTGAATCCGGGCACGGTCTCGTCCTGCGGCGTCTCGGGCAAAGACCCCTTCTGGACCTGGGCCTGCGGCTGGGCGAAGGCACCGGCAGCGCCCTGGGGCTCTTTCTCCTGGAAGCCGCCGCGCGCGTCTTCAATGACATGGCGACCCTGGAAACCGCCGGCATCATACTGCCGCCGGCCTGACTCTCCGCCCGCGCGGCGGCAGGCGCGCCGTCCGCGGGGGAGCCGCGCCGGACAAACCGGAAAGAAAAAGAGGAACAAGCATGGCCAAAAAGCAGAAAGACGCCCTCCTCATCCGCGCCCTGGTGGGAATGCTTTCCCTGAGGGGGAAAATGGACCGCGGGGAATTCCTCGTGGCCCTGCCTTTTCTTTTCATGGTGGGGACGGTCTGTTTCCTCTATATCGTCGCCAATCTGGTCGAAGGCAACAGGAGCCTGCTGCTTTTCCTCGCCTATGGCCTTTTCGCCATCATCGCCGCCATCGCCCAGGCCAAACGCCTGCGCGACATCGGACTGCCCGGCCTGCCCGCCTGGATTGCCGGCTTTGCCCCTTTTCTTTTCCCCCTGATCATCTCGAACCTCTCTCCGGAAAATCCCCTGCGGCAAATTTTCTGGGAGGCCGTCCTCCTGGCCTGGATTGTCTTCCTGGCCGCCGCCCCCTCCCGGCACACCCCGGAGGAAGACGACGAAGAAGAAGAGAACCCGCCCGCCCCGGAAAATAAAACGGCGCGGGACAATGAACCGGCCGCGCGGCCCGATGAACGGGGCGACGGCTGAAATCCCGGAAAGGGAAGGCGGCCGCGATCCCTTTACATCTCCAGCCGCTGGGCTATAGTGCGGTTGTAGCCGCAAACAAAAAGTCTGGAGCAAAGGACATGATGGATCAGTTTCCCCGCATGCACCGCCTGCCGCCCTATGTCTTCGCTGTGGTAAACGCCCTCAAGGACCAGTTGCGCCGCCAGAACGTCGACATCGTCGATTTCGGCATGGGCAACCCGGACCTTCCCACTCCCCAGTTCATTGTGGACAAGGTGAGGGAGGCCGTCCTCAAACCGGTGAACCATCGCTATTCCGTCTCCAGGGGAATCCCCGCCTTGCGCGCGGCCATCCGCGACTGGTATGCCCGCCGCTACGCCGTCGAGCTTGATCCGGAAACAGAGGCCGTGGCCACCCTGGGGGTCAAGGAAGGAATGGCCCATCTGGCCCTGGCCATGATCACCCCCGGGGATGTCGTCTTCGCTCCGGACCCCACCTACCCCATCCATACCTATGCCCCCATCATCGCCGGGGCGGATGTGCGCGGCATTCCCATCGGCAGAGGCCGGGATTTCTTTGCGGACCTCCTCCTGGCCACCCGCCAGACCTGGCCCAGGCCCAAACTCCTCTTCATCAGCTATCCGCATAACCCCACCACGGAGGTGACGGATCTGGACTTCTTCCAGAAGGTGGTGGATTTCGCCAGGGAACACAAGATGTATGTCATCCACGACCTGGCCTACGCCGACCTCGCCTTTGACAGCGACACCGCCCCCAGTTTCCTGCAGGTCAAGGGCGCCAAAGAGGTGGGAGTGGAATTTTTCTCCCTGTCCAAAAGCTATTCCATGGCCGGCTGGCGGGTCGGCTTCTGCGTCGGCAACAGCGACATCGTCCAGGCACTTACCCGCATCAAGAGCTACCTGGACTACGGCATCTTCCAGCCCGTCCAGATCGCCGCCTCCGTGGCCCTGGAAGCCCCGGACGATTGCGTCCGGGAAATCCGCGAAGTCTACCGCCAGCGCCGCGACATCCTGGTCAGCGGCCTTCAGCGCGCCGGCTGGCCGGTGGACGCGCCAAAGGGCACCATGTTCCTCTGGGCTCAGATTCCCGAGCCTTTCCGGGCCATGGGCTCTGTGGAATTTTCCAAGCTCCTGCTTGCCGAAGGCGGGGTGGCGGTTTCCCCCGGCATCGGGTTCGGCGCCTTTGGCGACGACCATGTCCGCTTCGCGCTTATTGAAAACCGCCACCGGACCAACCAGGCCGCGCGGGGCATCAAAAAGGTCCTTGCCGGAGGCCCCCGGTGAAGATGATCCCTGCGGAAATCAGGTTGCCCGCTGTGGGCATCAAAAATGTCCTTGCCGGAGGCCCCCGGTGAAGATGATCCCTGCGGAAATCAGGTTGCCCGCTGTGGGCATCAAAAATGTCCTTGCCGGAGGCCCCCGGTGAAGGCCTCTCCC
>JAISNZ010000190.1 GCA_031275955.1 Desulfovibrio sp.
GGGGAGAATTGCGGTTGGGTACTGATTCAATGTACATGGCTAGATAATATCATATCGAAAAGATAAGTCAAGAAATAAAATTATATTTTACATGGGTACATTTTGGCATAAAACTACATATCCCTATATTATCCGATGGTTATAGAAAAAGGCTCTGGAAGTTCAGCTTAATAAAGCAAAGCAATTCAATGAGATGAGAATGATTTCCCAAGGCACGCCTCTCAGCTTCTTCAATTCCACAGTGAACGGCGAAGAGCCAAAAGCTCTTACGCGAAGCGCGCCCGCTCACGCGCGAGGGCGTGGATTGTGGTCTCGTCGCCGAAGGGATAATCCTCGTACGCCCCGGCGAAGGTCAGGCAGTATGGCATCCGTTTTTTACGAATAGTAATCGTCCTCTTCGTCATCCTCGTCCACGATTTTACCCGGAAGTGCGAGCCTTGGACCGGTATTGATTCTATCGACCGTTCTGCGGAGGATCTGCTTTGTCTTTTCGAGCGGGTACGGGGTATCGTCCCAACGGCAGAATTCCACAGTTTTCACCATAGCCGCCCGTTCGTAATGATGATCGCCAACAGGCACAATTACGCTGTCTCCAACGGCAATCCGCAGGTCGGCAGTGCGGTAGTGATAAATTTTGCCGCCCCCGGAAAATTCCACGCCGCAGTACTTCACCTCGCCTGCCCGCATGGCGTTCATAAAACCGCTCAAGCCCACGATTTCGCCGAACATGAAAAGGCCAAGAAAACCCCTGAGGATCGAGATCACTTTTTTCCAAGGCTCTTCAGGTATATGAACGCGGTCGTAAATTCCGCGCCGTTGTACTTTTGTTTCGTCGGAGTAGAAGGCGACAAGGGTATAGCTGTAGTTGCCGCAGGGCGATTTTTCGTCCGTTTCAAGCCAGCCTTCAGTGGCTAAAGCCTTTCCCGCTTCCTCGAATATCTGTTCGATGCCGTCCGCGGGAAAAGCGTCGCTGAACGCATAGTGGTGGGTAATATCGCCGAAGGAGTCAAGATGTTCCCGGATAAGCAGTTCCTTGGCCGTGATTTCAAGGCTTGTTTTGCGCGTGTCACGCTCCATATCTATTGTAAGCGCGATAACGTCAGCAGTTTCCTGTTCCGCTTCACGCTCGTCGTCAATCCCTTTCAGCCGGACAAGCCATTTCTCCAGTATCCCCTCACAGGCAAATGCCTCAAGAATACCCCCGCTGAAGTGATCTGCTCGCAGAATGCCCATCATGAGTGCAAAAACGGCGAGTTCGTCGAGTTTGCCTACATCGGCGTTTCGTAATGATGCCTCTTGCCATTTAAGCCCGTTCCGCTTAAGTATGTCGGCATATTTCTCCAAACCGTACCCGTTGTTACTCTTCGAGAAAACATGGAATTCCGCGGCAAAGCTGTACACCGTGTCAGGATCGTTCAGTTTGCCTATATATTTTGTTATGACCTTCAGCTTTTGCGGCCGATAGACGGTTTTGACGCACTTCTTCCACGCCGCGTAAATCCCGCGCAGTTCGGCATCCAAAAACTTCATTGCAGCTTTTTCAGCCGATTGATGAATGCCGTAATACGCCTCGGCGATACTGCCCGTTATGGCGGCAAGCGTGTCGCTGTCACCGCCGATGCTGATGGCGTTGCGGACAGCGTCCTCAAAGGTTATGGATTCGAGGAAGGCAACTATCGCCTGAGGCACGGTCTCCTGGCAGGTTTCATTAAACAGGTATGTTTCGCGAATGTCGTCAAGGGTGAAGCCAAGGGGATAGTAATCTTTTTCGATACGCTCTCGGATTTCCTTTTTTGTCGCGCCTGTTTTCGCCATATAAACCGCAACGGACACGGATTCCGCGCCTTTCAGCCCTTCGGGATGATTGTGCGTGACCTCTGTCACGATTCTGGAGAGAAATTTCGCTTCATCTTCGGTTTTGGCGATGAAGCCGCAGGGCGAAACCCGCATGGCGGCCCCGTTGCCGAAGCTGTTATAGGGGCACTGGTCGTCGCTGAACAGCCAGCGCCTGAACATGCCGCCGAAACCGCAGTCGGGATATTTGCGGCCGATTTCCCGCATATACTTGACAGCATTGTGACCAAGCCGCGAGTCGCCAAACCGGCTGCCGGCGCATTCCATAATCGCCTTGGCGACGGCGAGCGTCATAATGCTGTCGTCAGTAACGAAGCAATCCTCAGTAAAAAAGGCGAAGTCCTTACTGCGATGATTTTTGAATTCAAAACGTGAGCCGGCGATGTCGCCGATAATTGCTCCGAGCATGGGCAAACCTCATTTGGTTCATCATTTTCCAAATAATGCATATCTGCTCAATCCGCAAGTTATTATAGGCTGCCTCTCCTGTTCTATGCTCCAGTTAGTATTTGCGGAGGGGAAAGGGGAGCAAGCCCCAACGCATCAGCCCTGCCTCGCCGTCCGGGCGGCGGCGATCTCCCGGAGCGTCCGGTAGAGCGTGTCCACGTCAATGGGTTTGCTCAGGTGGCCTTTCATGCCCAGGGCGAGGCAATTTTCCCTTTCCTCGGCAAAGGCGTGGGCCGTCATGGCGATAATCGGGATGTCCCGGTATTCCGGCCGGCCCAGGATGATTCTGGTGGCCTCGTAGCCGTCCATCACCGGCATTTGCAGGTCCATGAGCACCAGATCAAAGGGCGGATCGCCGCTGGTCCGGAGAGCCTCCTCAAGCCGTTCCAGGGCTTCCTGGCCGTTTTGGGCCGTGCTGACCGCCATATCCACGGCACCCAGCAGTTCCTCGGCAATCAGGATATTGATCTCGTTGTCTTCCACCAGAAGGACGCGCATGCCGCGCAGCGCGGCGTTCTCGTCCTCTCCCGCGGCGGCGGCCTCCCCTTCCTGGAAGGCATGCGGGCCGGGGGATTCCCCGGCAAGGGGAAAGACGCAGGAAAAGCTGAAGGTGGAGCCCTGGCCCTCTTCGCTGGAGACGGCGAGTTCCCCCCCCATCAACTCCACCATCTGCCGGGTGATGGTCAGGCCAAGGCCCGTGCCGCCGTATTTGCGGGTGACGGAGTTGTCCGCCTGGGTAAAGGCGGCGAAAACCCGGCTCATCTGCTCCTGGCTCATGCCGATGCCCGTGTCCTCCACCGTGAAGTCCAGGGCCGCCTCGTGGCGGGTGCGCCGGGATACGGCGGCGCGGACGGATATTTTTCCCTTTTGGGTAAACTTGAAGGCGTTGCCGACCAGATTGGTGAAGATCTGGTGCAGGCGCAGGGGGTCTCCCAAAAGAGGGGAGGGGAGGGCGGGGTCCAGCTCGAAGAGGAGGGGAATGGAGGATTGGGCGCTCTGTTCCTGGAAGAGAAGGGCGATATCGTCAAGTACCCTGCGCAGATCAAAGGGGATGCGCTCCAGGGTCATCTTGCCGGCCTCGACCTTGGAAAAATCGAGGATGTCGTTGATGATGCCCAGCAGGGTCGACGCGGCGCGGCGCATTTTTTCCGTGTATTCCCGCTGCCTGTCGTCCAGGGAGGAGTTGAGCAGCAGATGGGTCAGTCCGAGGACGGCGTTCAGAGGGGTCCTGATTTCGTGGCTCATGTTGGCCAGAAAGGCGGTTTTGGCCTTGTGCGCCGCCATGGAGGCCGATACCGCGTCCTTCAGGTCAAGAAGCGTCTTCACGCGGGCCATCAGCTCGTCCTTGTCAAACGGCTTCTGGATATAATCGTTGGCTCCGGACTGGAATCCCAGGATTATGTCCTGGACCTGATTTTTGGCCGTCAGCATCAGGATGGGCAGCTCGAAGAGGGAATATTGCTCCCGCAAAAGCCGGCAGACCTCATATCCGGACATTCTGGGCATCATGACGTCCAGCAGGATGAGATCGAATTTTTCCCCGCCCTCGATCAGGCTCAGGGCCTCCTGGCCGTTATAGGCCTTGACCACGGAATAGTTGCGGATGGAGAGGAGGTTTTTCAAGACCTGGATGTTGACGGGTTCATCGTCCACAACAAGGATGGTATGCAGCCCCTCCCCTCTTTCCGCGTCCTGATCAAAGACCCTCTCTTCCCCGGGCGCGGCAAAGTCCTCCATGTCGATCATCTGGTTCCGGTTTGCGGCCAGGGCGGGGGTTTCCATCCCGGCGTCCGCTCTCGGCAGGGTAAAGGTAAAGGTGGATCCTTTCCCCGGCTCGGAGCGCACCCGGATTGTCCCGCCGTGCAATTCAACGAGTTTTCGGGTGATGGACAAACCCAGTCCGGTTCCGCCGTATTCTCTCGCCGTGGAGCCGTCAACCTGCTCAAAGGCTTCAAAGATGCTCTCGAACTTGTCTTCCGGGATTCCGATGCCCGTATCCGAGACCGAAACCGCGATCTGGTCCCGGACAACGCTTGCGGATACGCTGATTCTGCCTTTTTCGGTAAACTTGATGGCATTGCCGATGAGATTGTACAGGATCTGCTGAATTCTGTTCTCATCCGCGTTGATCAGGGGCAGGGCGCCGTCAAGCTCATTGACCAGGGTCAGATCTTTTCCTTTGATCAATGGCTTGGACAAAATCAGCATTGCGTCGACAATGGGTTTGAGATCGATTTTTTTGATCTGTAAAACGATTTCCTGATCCTTCAACTTTGTAAAATCCAGGATATCGTTGATCATATTGGAAAGGCGCTTGCCGCTGTTGGAAACAATGGCCAGATTGTATTTCTGCTCATCGCTGAGCGGGCCGGTCGCGCCATCGATCATGGACTCGACGATGCCGATAATGCCATTGATGGGAGTCCTCAACTCATGGGACGTATTGGCCAGAAATTCATCCTTTAATTCATGTAATCGTTCCAGATTTCTGTTATTTTCTTCAAGAGTCTTTGCGTAATCCTGCATTTCGTTGATCAGGTTATTTATTTTTTCAACCATAAACTTGAAAGCTCGTGACAAAGATCCTATTTCGTCATTACTTTGAATCAATGGAATATCTGTATTAAAATTGCCGTCACCAAGAACTTTTGCTGTATTTGACAAGGCGAGTATCGGTTTGGTAATATTTTGGGCAATGACATAGAGGATAAGCGCAATGACGCATATCGCGATTATGGAGGCAATAATGACGTAATCCCGGATGCTTCGGGCATTGTCCAGAATTTTCGCCATGGGAATGCTTACCGCGACTGACCATGGTTTCGTAACGCTGCTGAATTGAACCGGCATATAGACGGTATAAAAATCCTCATTGCTCGCGATGTACATTTTTCCGTTCTTGATGGCTTCCCCGGCTTCCAGCGCGCGCCGTTCCCGGGCGGGATCCGCGGCAAGTATTGCCCAGGCCAGGCCGGGAGTCAGCAGGGACAGGTCCATTTCCCGCGGGTCGGCGTTTGCCGCATACTTCTTCAACTGGAGGACAAAACGCTCAAGATTGTCCTGCCGGGCGGTCTGCTGCGGATCCGACGGATCCGCAGCAGGATTTTCCGCCAGATAGGCTTCCGCGCGGCGGATGGATTCAGGCGTCCTGACGCGGTCGGAGGTCAGCATTTCATAGGCGGAGATTTCCGCCAGTTCTTTCCCCAAATGGGATTTGTCGGGATGGGCCACGACAGCGCCGGCGTTGGAAAAGATTTCCGTATAGCCTTCCTGTCCGTGGGGATTTACCTTGGAAACCATCTCCTGCAGTTTATCAAGGACAAAGTCGGAAGAAATGATGCCGATAAAGGCGTCCTTGTGCAGAATGGGAAAGATCATGCTGGCCAGCATGACGGGATTGCCCTGAACCTCATAGGGATAGGGATCGGTGATATATTCCGCCTTTGTCTCTTTGGGAACAATGTACCAGTCCGCGATGTCGATATCGTATAAAGGTTCGACAGCGATATTCCCGCCGAGCTTGTTCCAATACGGGGCATACCTTCCCGTGTCGTCATAGGCCGGCTTCATCCCGGCGAATTCCCTGTCCTTCCCGTCCAGGGCGTCAGGATCATAGGCGATGCAGAAAGCGGTGATATATTCCTTTTTCGCCAGGGTATTTCTCAGGATGTCATTCATCATGGTTCTGTCTGTCAGGCCATGCTCCTTCAAGGTTTCAAATACCGTTGAAAGCGTTTCCGATGTTACCCGCACGCCCTGCAATTCCGCCCTGATTTCATTTTTGTATTTGTCGGCCGTCTCCTGGGCCAGGTTGAAAGCGTCTTTCTTCGTCATTTCATAGGTCCTGCTGGAGACGATCATGGTCAGGATCAGGAAGCAGACGATAATGACGGCCGAAACCAGAAAGAAAATCTTTGTCTGTAAGCGCAAGTTCTTAAGCATAGGGCACCCGATTCGATTGCTGTTTGTCAGGAATAAAAATGCGCTGCCGCTGTTACCGCGGGAAAGGGGCGGTTGAGCATGGCCGAGGCCATAATCTTTCCCAGTACGCCAGGATGGGGAAAAAAGTCAAAGAACAATTTCGCCTTTCGCCGCGATATCCTGCCGTGGATTCTCTTTCCCGATCACACCGGGGGATAACTTTGATCGGGAGAGAGAATCAGGGGGTGCTCCCTCCGGAAGCGCGGGCGGCCCGCCGGCGCAGGTACAGGCGCAGGCCGCAGCCGGCCGCCAGAAGCAGGAGGAGCAGGGGAAGCTCGTAGCGGGCCAGAGTGCCGAGGAAGACGCTCAGGGCTCTGGCGAGATAATAGCCGCCCCAACTGAACAGAGTGGCCCAGACAACGGCTCCCAGAAGGTTCAGGCAGACAAAACGGCGGGCGGACAGTCCGCTCATGCCCAGAAAGACAGGGGCGATATTGCGCAGGCCGTAGAAAAAGCGGAAGACCAGGGCGAAGAGGGTCAGGCGCAGGGGCCGGGCCTTCATCCTGTCGGCAAAGGCGGTAACCTTGGCCTCCAGACGGGGAAAACGCGCCAAAAGGCGTTTCCCCCGCAGCCGGGCAAGAAAAAAAATCCCCTGATCGCTGAGAACGCTGCCGAGAACGGCGCAGAAAATGATGCCGGGCACCGACAGATACCCCTGATGCGCCAGAAAGCCCGCCGCCAGGACGATGGTTTCCCCCTCCAGCATGGTTCCCAGCAGCACCGCCAGATAGCCGTACTGCATAACCAGTTGTCCCATCGCCGTATGCTCCAGCATCCCGCGCGCTCCCCCGTTCCTTCAGGAGCGGTTTTCCTGATCTGTTTTCTCTCTCTTCCGTTCCCCGATCTTTCGCGCCTCCCGGATCGCCCTGCGGGAACGGAGGAACCAGACGGCAAGGGCGAGGGCGACAAGGAGGAGGAGGAAATAGAAGATGCCGTGTCCCACCTGATCCATGATCCGCATGAAGGCTTTCCCCGCGTAATAGCCGCCGAAGGAGAAGACCAGAGCCCAGACCGAGGCCCCGATGGCGTTGAGGCAGAAGAATTTTTTGTGGCTGACCCCGCTGATGCCCAGCAAAATTGGGGTCACGTTGCGCACGCCGTAGACGAAGCGGAAGCCGAGGATCAGGGCGTTGTCATATTTTTTGAACAGGGCGGCGGCCTTGTCAATCTTCGCCCCGATGCGGGGAAACAGCGTCAGCACGGCCGGCCCCTTGTACCTGCCGAGGCTGAACATGATCTGATCGCTGAGAAAGCTGCCGCCGAAGGCGGCAAGGGCGATGAACCAGGGAGTCAGCTGGAGCTGGGGGGCGAAGATGCCGGCAATGATGACAATGGTTTCCCCTTCCAGAAAGGTCCAGATGAGAATGACGAGATAGCCGTACCGGCTCAGTAGCTCTTTGGCGTCAAAGTCGTGCCGGTAGGCGACGGCGAAGATCCCGGCGAAGGCGGCGGCGATCAGGGCGATGATCCACCAGTATTTTCGCAACAGGGCGCGCTGGGATGGATTCAACATGAGGCGTTCCTTCCGGGGGCCTTCAGTCCGCCTGCCGGGGGGTGAGGTCCAGGCGGCGGGCGATTCTGGCGGCGGTTTCGGAGAGGAAACGGCTTTCGCCCATCTCCCGGCGTTCCGCGGGAGAAAGGACGGCTTCCGGGGCATTCGTCAGCTCGGGCCGCGGCCTGATGCCGAAGTCCGGGGGAAAGGCGTCTGTAAAGTAAAGATTCTGAAAATCCGCGAACTTGAGGGCATGGGCCGTGGCGTTCAGGATGCTGAAATGGCGGGAGGAAACCAGGCCGTATTGAAGGGCGGCCTTCAGGCCGGCCAGGCACTCCCCCCCCTGAGGGCAGGCGATGTGCCCGTGGCTGTTGGCCTCCAGCATGCTGTCCATGATGGCCTGTTCTGTGACCTGCAGGACATGGAAGGAGTCCGGCCCTGCCGCGGCTTCATAGCGCTCGGCGAGAAGCCGGACGCGGGGAAAGGAGACGGGGTTTCCGATCATGGCCGCCTGGGCCGCGCTGGGCCGCACGGCGACGGGGGCGTAGGACCGGCTGGTCGCGGGCGCGGCATAGTAGCGGTAAACGGGATCGGCGTGCTGGGACTGAACGCCGAAGATGCGGGGCAGAACCGTAATGACGCCCAGGGCGTAAAGCTTGAGAAAGCCCTTGAGGACGGCGGTAATGTTGCCCGCATTGCCGATGGGGACAAAGACGCAGACATCGCGCATATCCCAGCGGCGCCACTGGGCCAGCTCAAAGGCATAGCTCTCCTGGCCCAGAATGCGCCAGCTGTTTTTGGAATTGAGCAGGGCCACGGGATACCGCTCGGAGAGGAATTCCACCACCTTCATGCAGTCGTCAAAGACGCCGGGAATTTCCAGAACGCGGGCGCCGCTGCCCAGAGGCTGGGAAAGCTGCTGGGGCGTGACCTTGCCCTGAGGCAGCAGGACAACGGATTTGACGGATTCGCCCAGATAGGCGGCATACATGGCGGCGGAGGCGGAAGTGTCGCCGGTGGAGGCGCAGACGGTGAGGACGCTGCTCCAGCCGCGCTTGCGCAGGAGGGTCTTCAGAAAGCTGAAGGCGCAGGCCATGCCTCTGTCCTTGAAGGAGGCGCTGGGGTTCTGGCCCTCGTTCTTGAAGGCAAAGGCGGCCCCTGTGCGCTCCTGCAGGGCCGGGGAGGCCGGGACGACTGGGGTGTTGCCTTCGCCGAGACAGAGGATGTCCTCCTCTTCCAGAACCGGGGCAATCAACTCGTAAAACCGGAAGATGCCGGACAGGGCGGGGTTCCTGCCGGCGGCGCGGGCATCAAAGACCTCCTGCCAGTCAGGACCGGAGCGCTCCCTGAGGGCGTCAAAGGAGGCGTCCTCCAGGAGCAGGACGCCCGAACAGGCCGGACAGGTATAGAGGAGATCGCTGCCGGGAAAGGACCCTGCGCAGTGTGTGCAGACGTAGCGCAAATCGCCCCGGTAAGAGGGAAAGCCGTTCATGGAACATCCTTTGGCGAGGGTTTTCCCAGCCAGGGTTTTTCCTCTCCGCGCAGAAGGCGGCGGATATTTTCCCTGTGGGCGAAGGCGACAAGGCAGCCGGTGGCCAGAGAGAGGCAGAAGGCCGGCCAGTCCGCTGTCAGGAGAAGAAACGCGGGCAACAGGGCGATGAGGGTCAGGGAGCCGGCGGAGACAAAGCCGCTGCGCCAGATGATCAAAAGACAGAGAAGCCCGGCCGCGATCGTCTGCGCGGGGGCCGCGGCCAGGAAGACCCCCACAGTGGTGGCCACGCCCTTGCCGCCCCTGAAGCGGAGGAAAAGGGAGAACATGTGCCCGAACACGGCGGCCAGGCCGGCCAGGAGAGGGAGAAAGGGCGCTTCGGCGGCAAAGAGGCGCAGGCCGATCAGGACGGGCAACAATCCCTTGCCCAGATCGCAGAGCAGAGTCAGAAGGCCAAAGGGCAGACCGCAGAGGCGGGCGACATTGGTGGCGCCGACATTATGACTGCCGTCCCGGCGGGGATCAATGCCCTTGAAGGCCCGGGCGAGAACCAGGCCAAAGGGGACAGACCCCAGAAGATAGGCCAGGAGGCAAAAACCGGAAAGAGACAGCGCAAGGGGCAATACGATCTCCGAAACAGGGCGGCAGCCTCGATAAATCAGAATTTTCCCGGGGCAATTTTACACTGCACGTGTTCTATTCCCGTGTTTCCAAAATCTGGATCTCGTTCAGGAGCGGGTCGACCTTGCCGAGTCTGATCTGAACGGCCTGTCCGGGGTAGGCCTTTTCCCCCAGAAGCCCGCGCCGTCCCCGGACGACAATCTGGGCCCAGGGCAAGGCGACGGAGGCGAAGGACTCGTTTTCTTCCGTTACAACGCCGTCCCACCATCTTTTATCCCCTTGCTGGCGGAAAAACAAGAGTTTCCAGTAGCGGGGCCGGAAGCGCTGTACCTGGCCGGCCGCGTCCTGCCGGGCGGACAGGTGCGGCAGCAGGGAGGCGAGAGCCGCGGCGGAGGCGCGGGGAGCGCCTTCCCGCAAAAAGGAGAGGATCTGTCCCTGATTGAAGAGATCCACATAGCGCCGGATGGGGGAGGAGACGGTGGCGTAGGCGGCCAGACCGAGTCCGGCGTGGCGGCGGGGCTGCGTCTCCAGGACGGCCGGAGGCAGGGCGCGGACAATGCGGGCCACGTCCTGGGGCGCCTCCCATATCCCGGAGAATTCCCGCGGCAGGGCCACATCCTGGGTACGGTGAAAAAGGGGGATGTCCCGTTCCAGGGCCCAGGCGGCCAGCCCGGCATTGGCGGCGATCATCGTCTCGCCCACCAGAAGGTGGGCCAGATGCGGCTCCTCAGGGGAATCAAGGCTCACCAGCAGGTTTCCCTTCTCTTCCCGCAGGCGGATCTCCGGGTCCGGACGCTGGATGATCACAGCCCCTGAAGCGAGGCGTCCGGCCTGAAGTTTCCGGGCCAGGGCCAGACCCGCGGCCAGGGCGGAAGCGTGGGGCAGAAGCCGCGGGCCGGGGACAAAGGCGGAGGCATCCGGAAAACTTCCCGCCAGGAGCGCCCCCTGGACTTCGTCCGGAAACAGGTTGTCCGCGATGCGGACACGGCGGAGGAGCGGGTTGATCTCCCGCAGGCGGCCTTCTCCGTCAAAACGCATCTCCAGAACCAGGGCGGGCCGGAGCGCTCCCTTGTCCAGACCGAAGAGGCGCCAGCCGATGGAGCCGGGGAGCATGTGCTCGTCGCCTTCCGGGAGGTAGAGGCTGGTGGCGCGGTGCAGAACGGCCTTGTCCAGAAGCGCGCCGAAGGGCCAGGCCAGAGCCGGACAGGCCAGGGCCACCACGGCCCGGAAGGAGCCGTCCGGCAGGACGGCAAAGGAGAAGGCGTCGTCCCGGTCGCGGGTATGTTCCGCATCAACGCTGAACAGATCCCCCACGGCTTCCGGCCCGGCGGGAAAGGCATCCGCCCATTCCGGCAGATCGGCGGAAATCTCCTGGCTCCTTTCCCGGAAGCGGGCGGCTTCCCCCTCGTCGGCCCAATCCTCACCTCTGGCAAAGCCCGCCCGATCCAGCCAGAAATTGTGATGCTCCGGCACAAGTCCCCAGGCAGCGGCCAGCAGCAGGGCCTGGTGGGGGTGATCCGGAAGACCCTTGACCAGGGCTTTCCAGAGTCCTTCGCCGTCGCTGTCCGGTTCGGCGATGCGGGTCAGCAGGATGCGGCGCAGACGTTCCGCCAGGGCCGCCTCCGGCGTCTCCCTGGGAGCGGGCGGAGGCCGCCGCCTGGAGGCGACCTCCCATAAAAGGCGAAAGAAAGACGCCCCGGCGGAGGAGGCGGCCTCCCGCAGACGGGCGGCCTCGGCCTCCAGAAGACGCTTTTCCGCCACCTCCCGGGGAAAAACGTCAAAATCCGGAGGATTGAAACGAAAATGGATTTTGTCCCCCAGAAGCCGGCGGCCAAGGGCGGCCTCAAAATCGATATCCGCCTCCTGCCGGAGCAGGGAGGCCATCCATTCCGCCGAGACCCTGTTTTCTTCCCCCTGGACGACTTCCCAGAGGGAGGCGAAGTCCTCCGCTTCGGCCAGGGTTTCCCGGCGCAGGCGCAGCTGCTCCAAAGCCTGATCCGCCTCCCGGCGGGAGATGCCGGGGCCGAGATCCGGACCGGACCAGGGCAGAAGGCGGTTCGCGGACAGGGCGACTTCCCGGTGGTTCTGGGTGTACAGCTTCAGGCGGCCGCTCTGTTCCGCCAGAACCAGGGCCAGGGTGGGGCTGTTGCCCTGCAGGAATTCCACCACGCAGCCTGGACCGGGGTAGCGAATTTTGCCCGCAGTCATGTGCGCGCCCAAAGCAGGGGAAGTTTGACCTTACGCATTCTGTTTCTCTGCGCTATGTAAAAATTCTGATCTGTCGGGGCTTCGCCCCGAACCCCTGGAGCATATATGCTCTAATGTTTGAACGACCGTTGTCCGGTAAAGACCATGGCTGCCCGGGCTTCGTTGGCGGCGGCGATGACTTCCGCGTCGTTCACGGAGCCGCCGGGCTGGGCAATGGCGGTGACTCCCTGGGCCAGGGCGGCGTCCACGCCGTCCCGGAAGGGGAAAAAACCGTCGGAAACGAGTACGGACCCGGCCATCCCGGCCTTGGCCTCCCGCGCGCGCCGTCCGGCGTCTTCCAGAAATTCCCCGGCGGCGGCGTCCCTGCCGGCCTTGGCGGCAAGTTCATAGAGAGACAGTCCCGTTTCCCGGAAGGCCAGCAGATCAACATATTTGGCGTAGGCTTTGTGGATGGCGATTTCCACGCAACCCACCCGGTCCTGCTCGCCCGTGCCGATGGCCACAGTGGCCCCGTCCCTGGCGAAGATGACCGAGTTGGAGGTGACCCCGGTCTCCACGGCCCAGGCGAAAAAGAGATCCTCGGCCTCCTCCCTGGTCGGGGATCTGGCTGTGAGCGTTACCCCCTCCCGCGTGGCCGAAGCCGGGAGAAAATCATCCGGATCCTTGATGCGGTTGACAAAACTCTTCTGGAGAACCAGCCCGCCATCCGAAAGGGAGGTGATGTCAAGAAAGGGGAGTTTCGCGAACTCCTCCAGGCGCGCCAGACCGGGGATGCGCAGAATGCGCAGGTTCTTGCGCCGTTGCAGAACAGCCAGCGTCCCCGGCTCAAAATCCGGGGCGGCCGCCACCTCGAAATAGGAGCCGGCAAGAATTTCCGCCGCGGCCTTGTCCAGGGGGCGGTTCACCACCACCGCGCCGCCGAAGGCGGCGACGCGATCCGCCCCATAGGCGCGGGAAAGGGCCTCGGCCACGCCTTCGCGGGACCAGGCCGCGCCCGAGGGGTTGTTATGCTTGAGAATCATGGCGGCCGGCCGGGAATGGAGATACTGGAGCATGGCGATGCCGTTGTCCACATCCGTCAGATTGGTTTTGCCCGGATGTTTGCCCGCCTGGATCATGTGCTCTTCCGTCAGGGCAGAAACCAGTCCCTGCCCCGCGCCTTTGTATCTGATGCCGCCCAGGGTCAGGTTTCCTCCGGTCAGGGCGTACAGGGCGGCGGGCTGGTCGGGATTTTCGCCGTAGCGCAGGCCCCGCCGCTCACCGCCGATGTCCCAGGAACGGCGGGTATAGACGAGCTTCGCGCCGCCGAAATCCAGGCTGAAGGTTTCGGGAAAATCATCCCGGACGATGGTCCGATACATCTCCTGCAAGGAATTCATACGCGCCCCGGTTGTCGGATGTGGCCGTGGGGAATGTGTGCCGGAGAAAGTGTCTATCACAGCAGGGGCTCTCCGGCAAAGGACAAAGTGCGGCCCGCCGGGGGCGGCGGATTGACGGAGCCGCGAGGTCTGTGTAGAGCATAGCCACAGGAGATGCCCATGCGTTCTCTTCAACCCGCCGCTCTGGTGGGATTCGCCATCAACTGCGCCGTGATCCTTTTCCTTTTTGTCGGGATGAACGCCATGGATTTCTCCATGCACCCGCCGGAGGTCCAGGCCATCATCGCCGCCTACGCGAATTCCAGCCTGTTCTATGCCTCCTATCTATTCTGCCTGGGGATTCAGGCCGGGGGGCTGTGGCTTATCGCCCTGCGGCGCAAGGCGGGTCTGGTGTTGGCCGTCATTTCAGGCCTGATCATGCTCCCCCTCAGCCTGCCCTATATCCTCGGCTCCCTGGGCAGCTATTACAGCGGAAAGTTTTCCTCCCTGGCTCCCGCCCCGGCGGATCTCCGCGGGGCCAGGATTTTCCGCCCGGCGATCAAAAAATTCCTCTGGGGCCTGAGCGCGGCCGGCACTGCCATCAGTCTCGCCCTGCTTTCCACAAGAGGGGCCGGGTACTTTCCCTTCCTCTTCACCTTCAGCGCAAGCCTGGCCGCAATCCATCTGGCCCTGCGGAGATCGAAGCTGAGCCCTCTGGTCCTCTCCGAATCCTTTTTCGTCCTTTCGCCCCATCTTTTGGCCGCGCGGGTGGCCGTGCCCTATGCGGCCGTGCGTTCCGCCACCCTTCAGGACGACGGCGTCCTGCGCCTGAAGGTGCGGTCAAAGAGAGGCGAGGTCACCCTGTTCTGGTCCCTGGCCGAGGTCTCGCCCGGGGAACGGGACGAAGCCCTGCGCAGCCTCGGCCTGGCCCTGAAGGACCATGGGGCGCTCCTGCAGTAGAGCCTTTTCGCCCTCTGCCCCGGTAAAGGCCGGAGCGGGCGCAGCCCGGAGGGCAACATAATGTCCCCTTGCGAACTTCCTCTGCCCTGATGGACGCCCATGTCTTCCGGCTGCTGGCCGGGGCAACCGCGGCCTTTCTGGGCGGGGCGCGGCTGGAAAAGATTTCTGCCCCGGACCCGGAAACGGCGGTTTTCGCCTTTTCCCCCGCCGGACAGCGCCTGATCCTGCTTTCCGGAGCGCGGGAGCCTTTTTTGTTTTTCTCTTCCCGCCTTCCGGCCGCCCTGGAAGCTCCGTCAGCCCGGCGTTTGAGCAAAGAGGCGGCCGGCCGGCGCCTGGGAAGGGGCGTTCTGGATTTTTCCCGGCGCAGTCTGGCCTTTCCCCTGCTGGAGGGGGAAAGTGTCGTCCGCTACCTGTTTCTGGATCTGCGCCGGGGTCCGGAGATCCTCCCCTTCCTGCCCGAGGGGTTTGGGCGGGAACCCGCCTGGCCGGATGCCGCCCTGCGGGAAAGGCTCCGCCAGACAAAAGAAAGCGGGGGGGATGAGGATTCCTGGCGCCTGTCCGCCGTCCTGACCCCCCTGCTGCGGGAAACCCTGGCCGCCCTCGATCCTCTGGAGGGCGCCGCCCTGATGGTCGATCTGGAGGCCGGCGGACACAGCCTGCATGTCTATGGCGACGCCCTTGGCAAGCCGGTTTTTCTCTCCGCCTGGCGTCTGCCGGAGAGCGTCGCCGCCGGACGGGGCCTTTTTCCCCTGGGCCGTGAACAGGAAACCCCCTCGCCGGAGGCCATCCTTGCCTGGGCGGCGCGGGTGGGAGAAAACCTCCTTTCCTCCCGTCAGGCGGCCTTTGCCGCCAGGGAGGAGGCCAGGGAAAAGGCCCGGAGCGCCAAACGGCTTCGCCGCCGGCTGCAGCGGCTGGAGCGGGAAGAGCGGCGTCTGGGCGGCCTTCTGGCCTTGCGGGAGGATGCCCGCCTTCTGCAGGCGCAGCTGTGGCGTTTTGCCCCGGAAGAGCGCAGGTCCGAAGTCCTCCTGGCGGAAGAAGAGGGCCTTTGCCCTCGCCGTATTCTCCTCGATCCCCTGCTGAGCGTCCGGGAAAACATGCAGCGCATGTTCCGCCATTCGGCGGGGGGCGCGCGCGGGCTGGCCGCGTTGCGGGAACGGCGCCGCGCCCTGGCCTCTCCCGGCCCTCAGGCCGGAGGGAGGGCCTCCCTGCCCGATTTTCCTCCGCTGCCGCCGTATCCCGGGGCGTGGGAAGAGGAACGGCCTCTCCCCTCCCCTAAAGACCTCGCGGCCGGACCCGGAAGAAAGGGGCAGACAGCCTTGAAGGACATCGCCGGCTTTTCCTCCTCGGACGGCTATCTCCTGCTGCGGGGAAAGAACGCCCGGGGAAACCGGCTCCTCCTTTCTCTGGGAAGACCCCATGATCTCTGGCTGCACCTTCGGGACGGGCCAAGCGCCCACCTCCTCATCCGCCGCGCCCATGCTAAAGACGAGGTTCCGGAACAGACCCTGCGCGAGGCCGCTGTCCTCGTCGGCCTGAAAAGCCGGCAGCGCCGCGCGGGCAAGGCGGAGGTCATGGTCGCCCTTTTCCGGCACGTCCACGCGGTCAAGGGCGCGGCGCCGGGAACGGCGCGCGTGGAGCGGGAGCTTCCGGGCATTACGGTTTCCTTTCCCCCTGAGGAGGGATGAGTTCGCCCTCACCGGCCTTCGGGACGAACGGCCCCTGCGCCCCGCCAATGAGATCTTCTGAGATCTTCTTGCCTTGAGGGGCGAATCGGGGCAGGATGGGCCTATGTCCGCCTGCCGCCTGCCTCTGGGGCCGGAATCTCCCTGGCTCGCTCCCCTGGCCGGTTTCACGGATCTGCCCTTTCGCCTTCTCTGCCGCGAGCAGGGAGCAGCCGTGGCCTGCACGGAAATGATCAGCGCCAAGGGCCTTGTTTTCGGCGCCCGGGCGCGGCGCGGGGATGGCGGGGGCAGCTTTGGCCTTCTGGCCACAAGACCGGAGGACGCCCCTCTGGTGGTGCAGATCTTCGGCGCGGAGGCGGAGTACCTGGGGGAAGCGGTGCGGATGCTCCTGGATCGGGGTTTTTCCTGGTTTGACCTGAATATGGGCTGTCCTGTCCCCAAGGTGACGAAAACAGGAGCCGGAGCCGCCTTGCTCAAGAATCCGTCCCGGGCGCTGGCCTGCGCCCGGGCCATGCTGGCAGCGGCCCCTCCGGGCCGGGTGGGCGTCAAGCTGCGCCTTGGCTGGGAGGAGCCTGTCCTTCCGGAACTGGGCCGAGCCCTGGAGGAAGCCGGCGCGGGCTGGCTCTCCCTGCATCCCCGTTCCGCCCGCCAGGGTTTTTCCGGCGCCGTCCGGGAGGAAGCCCTGGGAGAACTGGCCGCCGCCGTGTCCATCCCGGTTCTGGCCAGCGGGGATCTTTTCTCCGCTGAAGATGGCCTGGCGAGGCTGGGCACAGGTGTGGCCGGGGTCATGTTCGCCAGGGGCGCCCTGCGCGATCCGGCCATCTTTGCCCGCTACCGGGCGGCGCTGCGGGGCGTCCGGCTCCCGGACCCCCTTGGGCCCGAAAACCTCCGCAGCCTTATCCGGCGGCATCTGGAACTGGCGCAGGCCCTTTCCTCCGGCAGAGCCGGCAAAAGGGAACGCGCGCCCGGCATGCTGAAGATGCGCGCCATCGTGCCGCGCTATATCCGGCATCTGCCGGGGGCGCGGCGCCTGCGCGGGGAAATGGTCCGCTGCGAAAGCTGGGAGCGGCTGCGCGCCCTGGTGGAAGAATTTTTTCACGGCTGCGACCCGTAGCCGGAGGCAGGTGTCCTCTATGCGCGTCATCCGGGCGCGTACCGCCGGATTTTGCCTGGGCGTCAGCCTTGCCCTGCGCCGCCTGGATCAGGAGGTGGCGGCTTTCCGCAGGGACGGAGGGCAACGACTGTTCAGCTTCGGGCCCATTATCCATAACCCTTCGGTCATAAGCCGTTACGCGGACCTGGGGGTGGAGATCCTGGATGCGGCGGACCGGGCGCGGCCGGGGGATCGGGTGGTGATCCGCGCCCACGGCCTTCCCCGCTCCCTGGAGGCGGATCTGGCCGCCAGGGGGGCTGTTCTGGCGGACGCCACCTGCCCCAGGGTGAAGAAGGCCCAACTGGTCATCGCCGATCAGAGCGCGGCGGGCCGTGTTCTTCTCCTTTTCGGCGAGGCTGAGCATCCGGAGGTGCGGGGATTGCTGAGTTACGCCGGAGAATCCCTGGTATTCGGCCATCCGGATGAGGCGGCGGCCCTTCCCTTGCGGGAGGGCGCCTTTTATGCCCTGGCGGCCCAGACCACGCAGGATCAGTTTCGTTTTGAGCAAAGCGCCCGCCTGCTCTCCAGACGTCTCGGGCCAAGGCTCACCGTCCTGCGGACCATCTGCGACGCCACGCGCCGGCGGCAACGGGAGGCCGTCCTTCTTGCCAAAGAGGTGGATCTCGTTATAGTTGTCGGAGGACTGAACAGCGGCAACACCCGCCGTTTGGCCGAAGAGGCCAGGGCGCAGGGCGCCTGCGCCCTCCATGTGGAGGGGGCCGCGGATTTGCCCCTAGACAGGCTGCGGGGCAGAACCGTAATCGGCCTGACTGCCGGGGCGTCCACGCCGGAGAGCCAGATTGACGAGGTCCGGAATTTTTTGGAAACGCTGTGACCCCGCCGGGGAATTCCCGCCGCGGCCGCCGGATCAAAAGCGCAGGGATGCGCTTTTGATCGCGAATTCGAAGCAGACTGCCGGGAAACGGGGGAAAAATGACCCAGACGAATATCTTGCTGGAAGCCGGGACCAATGAACTGGAAATCGTGGAATTTTATCTCTGCGAGCAGGAGGAGAATCTCTCCTCCTACAAAGGCTATTATGGCGTGAACGTGGCCAAGGTCCTGGAGATCATCCGCCTGCCCAAGGTCACGGCCTTGCCGGAGGTCCGCCACAAGGCCGTGCTGGGAGCCTTTAACCTGCGCTCCCAGATCATCCCTCTGGTGGACCTTGCCCTCTGGCTGAACAAGACCCGAGCCCAGGACGACACCCCCAAGGTTATCGTCACGGAATTCAATAACGTGACCACCGCCTTCATGGTTTCCGGCGTCAACCGCATTCACCGCATCAGTTGGGAAGAGGTGGACCCGCCCAATGCCTATGTGACCACTCTGACCCACAACACCATCACCGGCGTGGTCAAAATGGAAGGCAGGATTATTTTTCTGCTGGATCTGGAGCGGATTGTGCAGGATCTCAATCCCCAGCTCGGCATGCGTCTGGATGAAGCCATTGACTGGACGGCCGGAGATCGCTACCGGGCCATTGTGGCCGACGACTCCACCGTGATTCGGGAAATGCTCAAGGATCTGATGCAGAAGGCCAACTTTGAGGTCGAGGCCTTCACCAACGGCCGTGACGCCTGGGACAGGCTGGAAGACCTCAAGAAAAAGGCCTCTTCCGAGCAAAAACCCGTCCATGCCTATGTGCAGTGCCTTATTTCCGATATTGAAATGCCGCAGATGGACGGCCTGAACCTGTGCAAGCGCGTCAAGGAGGACCCGGCTCTTCAGGCCCTGCCCGTTCTTCTCTTCTCCTCCCTGATTACCGACAGGCTCCGCCACAAGGGCGCCGTCGTGGGGGCGGACGAGCAGATCTCCAAACCGGAAGTGACCTCCCTGGCCCAGAAGGCCATTGCCCAAATCAAGGCCCGCGGCTGGACATAGGAAGAGGCCGACGCCTTCCCCCGGGGGCTGTGCCTCTCAGGCTCCCCCGGCAGCGCGTCTTTTCCTTGACGGATCTTTAGCTTGCGGCGTATATCTCTGCCCCTGCGCTTGACAAGGCCCGATTGCCGCTTATGTTTCCTCCATGCGGCGCAACCCTTTCAGGAGATATGGCATGGCCCGCATCACCATTGAAGACTGCCAGCGGCGCGTGAACAACCGCTTTTTGCTCGTCCAGATGGCCATCAAACGTGTTCGCCAGTTCCGGGACGGCTACCCCACCCTTGTGGACTCCCATAACAAGGAGGTGGTCACGGCCCTTCGGGAAATCGCCGCCGCCAAGGTCATGCCGGAGGATCTCGTCAACTATACCCCTCCGGCCCCTGACGAAACCCTTGATCTCTCCAGAGTCGATTAGACCCTCATGGCCCAGCGCGACTATTACGAAATCCTCGGCGTGGACAGGAAGGCTTCCGGGGAAGAGATCAAAAAGGCCTACCGCAGACTCGCCATGGAGCATCATCCGGACAGAAATCCGGGCGACGCCGCGGCGGAGACCGCCTTTAAGGAGGCGGCCGAGGCCTATGACGTCCTGCGTGACCCGGAAAAACGCGCCCGCTATGACCGCTTTGGCCACGCCGGTTTAAGCGGCGCCGGCAGCGGCTTCTCCTCGCCCGAGGATATCTTCTCCCATTTCGGCGATATTTTCGGCGATCTTTTCGGCTTCAGCATGGGCGCCAGGGGAGGGCGCTCCCGGAACCGTCCCCAGCAGGGGGCGGATTTGCGCTATAACCTGGAAATTTCTTTCCTTCAGGCCGCCAAGGGCGCTTCCATCGACATCTCCCTGCCCCGGAATGCCGTGTGTCCCGAATGCCGGGGCACGCGCGCCGCCCCCGGCACAAGCACGGAAACCTGCCGCCAATGCGGCGGCATGGGGCAGGTCCGCCACAGCCAGGGCTTTTTCCAGATCAGCGTTCCCTGCCCCTCCTGCCACGGCGAGGGCACCCTGATTCCCCATCCCTGTCCGCGCTGCAAGGGCCGGGGGGTCATCCAGGAAATGCGCGAACTGAAGGTCCGCGTCCCTCCCGGCGTGGACTCCGGCAACCGGCTGCGTCTGCGCGG
This sequence comes from Desulfovibrio sp., assembly GCA_031275955.1. GTDB lineage: Bacteria > Desulfobacterota > Desulfovibrionia > Desulfovibrionales > Desulfovibrionaceae > Frigididesulfovibrio. The sequence continues at coordinate 20,249 of JAISNZ010000190.1, forward strand.
CGAGGGCGAAGGCGGCCTGAACGGCGGGCCGAACGGCGATCTCTATGTGGTCCTCTCGGTGGAAGACGACCCCACCTTTGAGCGGGACGGCCAGAACCTGCTTGTGACCAAGGAGATCAGCTTTGTCCAGGCCGCGCTCGGCGACACGGTGACGGTCCCCACCCTGGACGAGGAACCCCTGGAAGTGGCCATTCCCAAAGGGACCCAGAGCGGCGAGGTCTTCCGCATAGCCAAAAAGGGCCTTCCCTATCCCGGCCAAAACCGCACCGGCGATCTCCTGGTGGCCGTAAAGGTCCTGACCCCCACCCGCCTCTCTGCCCGGCAGGAGGAGATCCTGCGGGAATTCGCCGAGCTTGAGGCCCAGAAAACCCTGACCAGGGCCAGGACGATCATCAAAAAGATCGGCAAGGCCATGGGCGTGCAGTAGAGCGGTTCAGGCGGGAGCGCGCCGCCCGGCAGGGATTTGCGGGCAAATCCCTGCCGGGGAACAGAAGCGGGCCTTGCCCCTAAAACTCCCCGCTTACAGGGCGATTTGCCCGCGCTCTCCCGTGCGGATGCGGACGGCATCCTCCACCGGAAGGATGAAGATCTTGCCGTCCCCCACCTGTCCCGTGCCGGCGATATCCCGCACGGTGTCGATCACGGCGTCCACAAGCTGATCGTCCAGAACGACTTCCAGCTTGACCTTGGGCACGAAGTCCACAATCACCTCCGATCCCCGGTACGTTTCCTTGTGCCCGCCCTGGCGCCCCATTCCCTTGATATCGCTGACGCTCATGCCGTGGATGCCCCGGGCGACCAGACCTTCCTTGACGGCCGTGAATTTCGAGTGCCGGATGATGATTTCCAGTTTTTTCATGTGCTGGCTCCTTGGACGGCTGGATGGTAATGGTCATTTGCTCTAGAGCAATTTCAGGATGAAATTGCTCTGGCGACCGCGTGAGCGGACGCCCGCCGCGAAGGCGCAAGCGCAATTTATTTGCGCGGTTAAGCGCCGGAGCGGGCGTAACCAAAAGAAAACTTGATGGGTAATCTC
>JAISNZ010000196.1 GCA_031275955.1 Desulfovibrio sp.
TTTACGGCGGTAACGCGTCAAGGAATCACTCACCAGCCATTGCGGACAACCGGGGACAAGGCCTTGCAAGACAGTACGTTCAAGTGGGTCAACACCGTACTTGGCAATGTTAAGTGTGCTCTCATCATTTGACGAAGCAGCACATCCTCGCCAATCCCCATCCTCTTCGCCATATCCTCAATATGCGGTGCGAAATTAGCCTCCAGCTCCTCCTGGGTGTAACCCATGAAGGTCCCGTATTTCTCTTCCAGAGAGATGTCAGTCACATTGTTGAGACTGGAAAAGACACCCATTCGGGAAAACTTGCTCACGCCCGTGATGAAGGTGAAATCGATATGCGCCTCCGCGGCCTTGATCTGCGCATAGAAACCGCGCATGAGGCTTCGGGTTTGATCAATCAGTCTCTCATCCCTGGCCGCTTTGCCTCTCTGGACGAGATTCAGGACGGGGGCGTCGTATTCGTCGATCAGAATCACGGCTTTTCGCCCTGTCGACAGGCCGACGTCGTTTATCAGCGAGAAGAAAGCGCCCGTCGCGTTTGAACCCTTCAGAGCGACATTGTTGCGCAAGGCGTTATAGCCAAGCGCGTTCATAATATTCTCATTCAAAATATCAATTGTCGCACAATCTCCCGCAGCGCTCATGTCCAGATTGATCACCGGCCTTGGGGTGAAGGCTGGGGAATGCAGATGCTCTTCCGCGGCCAGGCCCCGGAACAGATCCTTCTTCCCGGAGTAAAAGGCGTCAAGGGCCGTGACCGTCAGGGTCTTGCCAAAGCGGCGCGGTCGGGCGCAAAAGACTACCTGCCCCTGGCTCTCAAGTCCGGGGAAATACCCTGTTTTGTCCACATAGACGGCATTCCTGTGTCTCAGAGTTTCAAAAACCTGAACTCCGACAGGCAACCTGGGCAGATTCTCGGCCATAACGACCTCCCTGCGCCGCCCGGTCCGGATTGACCGTGAGGCGGCAAAGGTTTTCCGTGCAGATTGTACGCTTTTTACGGGCTTCAGTCAAAACAGGGCAGGTTAATCGTCAATATTGCCCCCGGATTTTCTCGTAGTGCCTTCCCTCGAAAAATTGGTTCTTCGACGTTCACGGTGGAACCGGCCAGAAGCTTGGCGGGTTTGGCTTTGTCGCCTTTTTGAGGCTTCGCGGTTTTGATGGGAGCCTTCACCAGTTCTCCCTTGAGGGCGGAAAGCAGCCCCGGCGTGACCTCCACAATGGGGGTGGCGTGAATTTTGGCTTTCACGTGGGCGACGTATTGCCGGTAGTGCTGGTCCACGTACTTGCCTTCGTTGCGGCCCCACGCGAGGTAGGCTTCCACGGCCTGCCCAACGGTCCCCAAAAGGCGGCGGACTTCAGCCTTTTCTTACGTTTGGCGGCACCGGGCCATGCCCGCGAACGCTTTTTCAAACGCGCAATAGTTCTGCGGCGACAGGGGCTTTTTCCCCAATGGCGACTCCCGCGCGTCTTCCCGCGGCGTCTTTTTCCTCCTCTCTCCAGATAAGGGAGATCTGCCTGCCGCTATCCCGGCGGCGGTGGGAGAAGAAGAGGCCGGGCAGGGATCGCGTGCACAGATCCAGGGAAAATATGTTGCCCGGAGGGATTCCGGCTTCTGTGAGCTGGCTTCTGGTCAGGGACCAGAGGTCCATGGTCCGCCTTTCGGGGTCGAACCAGGGCAGGAAGGACGGTCCCCATTCCTGCCCGAAATGGATGAATTCCGCGGCTCCGGGGCCCAGGCTGGGACCCCGCGCGGCCAGAACCTCCGCGGGGGAGATGCCGCAGGCGCGGCAGAAGGCCGCCACGCCCTTGGCGGGAAAGTTGCGGACATTGCCCCGCCAGCCCACATGCAGGGCGGCGATGGCCGTCCCCGCGGCGCTGGCGAGGAGAAGGGGCTGGCAGTCCGCGGTTTTGATCAGCAGTCCCAGGCCGGCCCTCTGCGTGCACTGGCCGTCGGCCTCCCGCGCGGGGAGGGTTTCCGGGTCCGTGGGTTCGGGATCCAGCAGAAAGACGTCGCCGTGCGTCTGGCGCAATTCCGCCCAGGCGGACAGGCCGCAGTCTTGGAACAGGCGGCGCCTGGCCGCGCGCACCGCGTCCGCTTGCGCGGGATCCCCGGCCGTGTCCAGGGAAAGGTTGCCGGTGAGGGCCGTGCCGAAGAGGCAGCGGACGCCGGGCAGGCCGGGGAAGGCAAAGGGGATGAGCGGGGGGAAAGGGCCGGGGGCCTTCAGGGATTCGGGATCCATAGCAGTCCTTTTTCCGTGCCGAGGGCGTGCACAGGGCGATCCCAGGCCTCGCGCGGGAGGGCGTCCAGCACCTGGAAACTGAAGGCCAGCCCTAGGCGGACAGCGCCGGGCAGGGGGGATCGGAGGAAAAAGCGGTCATAGTAGCCGCCGCCCATGCCCAGGCGGAAGCCGCGGCAGTCAAAGGCGAGGCCGGGAACGACCAGAAGATCCGGCGGCGGAGCCGCCGGGGCAAGGGCCGGGTCCGGCTCCGGAATGCCGGCAAAACCGGGCCGCAGGGCATGCTTGCCGGGACAGGCGCAAAAATCCATGCGTCCCCTTTCCTTTACGGAGCAGAGGGGCAGAAGGACCGTCCTGCCGCCGGCCCAGGCGTTTTCCAACAGGGCCGAGGTGTCGGTTTCCCCGGCCAGGGCCGCGTACAGGGCGACGCAGCGGGCGTTTCGCCACAGGGGACTGTCCAGGACATGTTGCTGGGCGGCCAGGGACAGAGCCTGGCGTTCCTCCGCGGACAGGGCCTTCCGGCGGCGGATCATGGCCTGGCGCAGGGACGCCTTGGCCGCGGCGCCGCAGGGCGAAGAAAGGGAATCCGCGCTCATGGCGGCAGAGTATAGGGAGCCCGGCGGGATGGCAAGACCAAAGGATTTTCTCTTCCGTCCCCGCCAGGGGGAAGCGCCTCTTCCCGCGCCGGAGGCCCGTGTATCCGCGGGGCCGCGGACGGCTGTACTTTTTCCGGGAGCGGGCGTAAAACCGGCTCAGATTTCCTGTCACCCGGTTCCTGCGTGAACCGCTTCAGGAGCGGACGTCAGCCTTTGAGGGATCTTTCCGGATGAGAGTGTTTCTGGGCCTGTTTTTGTTCTTCTGCCTCGGCTGCGGCCAGGGCTGGACCCGGCAGGCGGACGAATGCCCGCTGACCTGGCAGGGGTTCCTGCTCGACGCGCCGGAGACGGTTCCCGCCCCTGTGGCCGGAAACGGGACAGAGGCGCCCGCGGCCCTGCTGGCCTTTACCCTGCAAGCGCCGCCCGGAATGTACCTGTATGGGCAAAATTCCCGGGAAGGTCTGCCCACCGCCGTCGACGTCACCTTCGCCCCGGCCGATCCCTTCGCCGCCAGAGGAGATCCCGGCGGCCCGGCCTTTGCCGCCCTTCTGCGCGAGAAAGGCGTTCCCCTGCCAGTGCGGTTGCCGCCGGCGGTTCCCAGAGGGGCGACGGCCTTTGCCTCTGTTCCGCCGCAGGGGGCGCGGGCCGCCGGGGTTCCCATTTTCGTCCCTCCCCTCACCTTTTGGGTGGAGATCCCCGCCTTCGCCCCCTTTTACGCCAGCGCCGCCCTGCGGGTGACGGTTACGGGGCTGCTCTGCTCCGCGACCAGCTGCGCCCCCCTGGACACGCGGCAGGATCTTGTCCTGGATTTGGCGCTTCTGCGGACCTTCCCCCCTGCCGCGTCCCAGGACTGGTGGCCGGAATTTCAGGAGGGACGCGCCGTGCAGCTGCCCGTCCGGGAACCAGGCGCGGGGCCGGAAGCCGGGGCGTCCCCGCCCGGAGATCAGCCCGCCGGGACGGCCCCGGAAGAAGCGGACCCCGCGGGGATTTTCGCCCTGTTCGCCGCTTTTTCCCCGCTGTATTTCCATCCGTCCCTGGAAGTGGAGGGCTGGGGAGAGGCCTTGTTTTTCGGGCTTCTGGCCGGGCTTCTGCTAAACCTGATGCCCTGCGTCCTGCCGGTGATCAGTCTGAAATTCACCGCCCTTATGGCGGTGAGCGCCATGGACAACATGCGGGAGCGGGCGGTGGTCTTTCGCAGGCATTGCCTCATTTTCGCCGCCGGCATTCTGAGCTGGTTTCTCGTCCTGGCCCTGCTTCTGGGCACCGCCGGCTGGGCCTGGGGAGAGCTTTTCCAGACCCCGCAGGTCCTGGCCCTCCTGGCCCTGATCCTTTTTCTCCTGAGCCTCAGCCTGTTCGGGGTTTTTTCCCTTCCCGTCCTGGACCCGAGGGTGCGCGGCGGCAGTCCCCGCCTGCAGACCTTCCTCAGCGGCCTTCTGGCGACGCTTCTGGCCACCCCGTGCAGCGGCCCCCTCCTGGGCGGGGTGCTGGGCTGGGCCCTGCGCCAGCCTCTGGCGGTTCTGATGCTGACCGTGGGCAGCGTGGGTCTGGGCATGGCCCTTCCCTACGCCGCCCTGGCGGCCTCTCCCCGACTGGTGAACCTCCTGCCCCGGCCCGGTCCCTGGACCCTGCGCCTGGAGCAGATCCTGGGCTTCTTTCTCCTGGGCAGCGTGGTCTACCTGACGGCCCTGCTGCCCGACCTCTGGGTTCTGCCCTTTTTGTCCCTCCTGCTGTGCCTGGCTGTGGGCGCCTGGCTGTGGGGGCAGATCGGGCATCCGGGGGCAAGCCCGCTGCAACGGGGCCTTGCCCGGACGCTGGCGGCGCTCCTGGTGCTGGGCGGCCTCTGCTGGGGCGAGGCCGCGGTTGAGGAGGGGTTTTCCTGGGAGCCCTTTGATCCCCGGTCCTTTGCCCGGAGCCTGGGCAGGGAGCCAATGCTCCTGGAATTTACGGCGGACTGGTGCCCCAACTGCAAGGTCATGGAACACACCACCCTGAACGGAAACCGGATGACAGTCTTGCGGGATCGCTATAAAATGCGTACCATCAAGGTGGATCTCAGCCGCGGGGATCCGGTCGCCAAGGGGTTTCTCCGCGCCCTGGGCAGCGGCAGCATCCCGCTGATCGCCCTGTTCCCTCCGGGAGAGGCCTCCAGAACGCCCCTGGTGCTGCGGGATATCGTCACCCCCGCCCAGCTGGAGGACGCCCTGGAGCGGACATTCTGAGGCCCTGAAGCGGACATTCCGAGGCCCTGAAGCGGACATTCCGAGGCCCTGGAGCGGACATTCCGAGGAGGTCGACATGGATTTTTCCAGCCCCGTCTCGGCCCTGGAGGCCCACGGCGTGGTCATCGCGGCCGCGGCCCACAATATCGCCAATGTCAACACCCCGGAATTCAAGTCGCAGATCGTGCGCCTGGAGAGCGGCCCCCTGGACCGGGGGGTGCAGGTGGCGGCCGTGTATCGCGATATGACGCCCGGGCCGCCCATCCTCTACAACATGAACGCCATGGATGTGCGCGCCTACCAGGATTTCGCCGCCCAGGGGATGCGCGACAGCGAGGAAAATTACGATACCGCCGCGGCCCAGGATGTGACCCGGACGCAGCAGGCCGATACCCTGGCCGCCTGGGAACAGCAGAAGATCCGGGCCGGACAGGAGGCCATCTCCCGGATCTATCCCGGCCACATCGAGGGCAGCAACACGGATCTGCCCAGGGAGTTCGTCAACCTGATGATTTCAGAATTCGCCTATGGCGCCAATGCGGCCGTTATCCGCGCCATGGACGAGATGACAGGCTCCATCCTCAACGTGAAGGTCTGACTGTTTCCATGTCTTCCCCGGCGCCCGGCGGGCCGCTCAGGCCGAAGGCGTCGTGCAGGGTGCGCACGGCAAGCTCGGTGTACTTCTCCTCGATAATACAGCTGATCTTGATTTCCGAGGTGCTGATCATCAGGATGTTGATGTTTTCCCGCCGCAGGGCGGAAAAGGCGGCGGCGGCGACTCCCGAGTGATTGCGCATCCCCACGCCGATGGCGGAGACCTTGGCGACGTTGTCGTCGAAGAGGATTTCCGTCACGCCCAGGGAGTCCTGAATATCCTTCATGATGCGCAGGGCGTTGCTCAAATCCTTGCGGCTGATGGTGAAGTTCATGTCCGTCACGCCGTCGTGGCTGGGATTCTGAACGATCATGTCCACGGAAAGGTTGGCTTGGGCCAGCGGGGTGAAAATGGCCGCGGCCACGCCCGGCCTGTCCGGCACGGCGCGCAGGGTGATGCGGGCCTGATCTCTGTCATAGGCGATGCCTGACACCAGGACGTGTTCCATGCAGGGCTCCTCCTGAGTTACAAAGGTGCCCGGCGCATCGCTGAAGGTGCTGCGCACGAGGACGGGCACGGTGAATTTCTTGGCGAATTCCACAGAGCGGATTTCCAGAACCTTGGCCCCCATGCTGGCCATTTCCAGCATCTCGTCGTAGGAGACGCGGTCCAGTTTCCGGGCCTGGGGGCAGATGTTGGGGTCTGTGGTGAAGACGCCTTCCACATCGGTAAAAATTTCACAGAGCTGGGCCTGAACGGCGGCGGCCAGGGCCACGGCGGAGGTATCCGAGCCGCCGCGTCCCAGGGTGGTGATCCGGCCGTCAGCCGTCACGCCCTGAAAGCCGGCGACCACGAGGACCTCGAAATCCTCCAGGGTTTTGAGGATGAAGTCCTTGTCGATGGCGCGGATGCGGGCCTTGCCGAAGACATTGTCGGTGCGGATGCCGATCTGCCGGCCGGTGCAGGATCGGGCCCGGATGCCGGCGTCTTTGAGCAGCATGGCGAAAAGGGCGGCGGAGATCTGTTCCCCGGTGGACAGCAGGAGATCCTGCTCCGCCGGGTCCGGTTCCGGAGACCATTTGCGGGCCAGATCCAACAGCTTGTTGGTTTCCCCCGAGCGGGCGGAAACCACGACCAGGGCTTTCTCCGCCCGCTGCAGGCCGGCAAGGACCTTTTGCCGCGCCAACTGCATCCGCTCCAGAGAGGCGACGGAGGTTCCGCCGAATTTTTGCACCAGAATCCGCATACCGCGCTCGCAGGATAAAAGGTTGGGCAATTTATTCTTGAGGGGGCAAAGCTCCCTCAAGGGATACAGCGCAGGAATCCAGGCAGTAAAGCCAGAAAGCGCCGGCCTTTTGGGCCGAAGCCGCTCAGGACGGCCTGGCCGGCCCGGCGGGGGATTCCCCGCCGGAGGCGGCAGAAAACCCTCTCCGGGGGCAGGCTTTCGGCGGCCAGCCGTTCCGGCCATTCCACAATGGTCAGCGCCTCTGGATCTTCAAAGGATTCCTCCAGGGAGGCCTCCGGCGGGATGGGCCTGTCCGCGTCCAGCCGGTAGAGATCAAAGTGGTGGGTCACGGGAGCAGTACAATAGATATTGGCAAGGGTAAAGCTCGGGCTGGAGATTTCCGCTTCCCGGCCGCCGGGCAGGGCTTGGGCCAGAAAGCGGGCCAGGGCGGTCTTTCCCGCCCCCAGGGGAGCGCAGAGGAGCAGGGCGCCGGGATTGCAGAGGGCAAGGGCTGCCGCCAGGGCGCGGCCGAGGCGGGCGGTGTCCGCGAGGGTTTCCAGGGGAAAGACCCTGCGGGGGGTCATCCGGGGCATAATTCCCTCCAGGCGGCGGGGATGGCGTTGGCGATATCCCTGGCCAGGCGTCCCTTGGGGTGTTCGCGGGCCAGGATCTCCCCGGCCCGGCCGTGGAGATGGACGCCAAGGCAGGCGGCCTCCAGCGGGGGGAGGCCCGAAGCGGCGAGGGCCGCGCAGACTCCGGACAGGACGTCGCCTGAGCCGCCCACGCCCAGGCAGGCCACGGCAAAGGGGGCCAGGGTCAGCGGGGACCCGGCCTGGGCGATGAGGGTTCCGGCTCCCTTGAGCGCCAGTACGGCCGGCGAGGCCCGGATGAAGGCGTGCGCGGCCCCGGCCCTGTCGGCCTGAACAGCCGCGGCCCCGCCCGGGAGGGCGAGCAGGGCGGCCATTTCTCCGGGGTGCGGGGTAAGAATGTCCCTAGGCCGGAGGAGATGCGGGGGCAGGCTGTCGCGGGCCGGAGTCGGGAAGCGGAAAAAGTGGAGGGCATCGGCATCCACAATCGCGGGGCAGCGGTCTTCCGGTTCCAGAACGGCCCGGACGAGATTTTTGGCCTCCGGGGTGCGCCCCAGACCCGGACCGATGACCAGGGCGTCGGGGGAAAGACGGGCCAGCAGGGCGGTTGTTTCCCCATGATCCTTCCGCTTGCTCAGGTTCAGGGAATGGGTAAGGATTTCCGGAAAGCCGGAACGCAGGTCGTGTTCCAGGCCCGGCGGGCAGGCTGCATGAACCAGGCCGGCTCCGGCGCGCAGAGCGCCCAGGGCGGCTAAGGCCGGAGCGCCGGTCATGCCCGGGCTTGCCCCGACGATCAGCACCTTCCCGGCCGTTCCTTTGTGCCGCAGGGGATTTGGGGCAAAGCAGGGACCGGGTTTGGGGGCCAGCAGCCGCCAGGAGGGGGGGGCGAGGGTTTCCAGGGCGGAGGGCATGCCGATGGGCCGGATCACGACCCTGCCTGTGTAGGCGGCGGCTTCCGGAAGAAAGAGGCCGGGTTTGCCCGCGGCGAAGGTGACGGTCAGATGAGCCCGCACGGCTTCCGGTTCGGGTTTTCCGGAAAGGCCGTTCAGGCCGGAGGGGATGTCCAGGGAGCAGAGGAAGGCCGTTTC
>JAISNZ010000253.1 GCA_031275955.1 Desulfovibrio sp.
CAATGGTTCCGGTTTCCCCGGCAGCCAGCAGGAGGGCCGTCTGCCGGCTCAGGAAGGCCGGAATCTGGAGGATATCCACATTTTCCGCGGCAAGGGCGGCCTCGTCCGGTTCATGAATATCGGTGGTCACAGGCAGGCCGGTTTCTTCCCGGATGCGGGCCAGCCAGGAAAGGCCCGTGCGGATGCCAGGTCCGCGGAAGGCGCTCCTGGAGGTCCGGTTGGCCTTGTCATAGGAGGATTTGAAGATAACCGGCAGACGGGCCTGTTTTCCGGCTTCCCTGACCGCCAGGGCCACCTCCAGAGCCAGCTCGTAACTTTCCAGCACACAGGGGCCGGCTATAATAAAATTTCGGGAGCGCAGGAAGGCATATAGCGCTTCAGAAGAAAGAAAGGTGTTCCCCATGGCTCTCTACTGTTTTTCCCCGGCGGAACGCTTTTCCTTGGAGGCCCTGATAAAATCGCGGAACAAGGGGTGCGGCGCCATGGGCGTGGATTTGAATTCGGGGTGAAACTGGCAGCCGACAAACCAGGGATGATCCGGCAACTCCACCACCTCCACCAGAGAGGCGTCGGGCGATACCCCGCTGAAGCACATTCCGGCCTTTTCCAGAACATCGCGGTAGGTGTTGTTGAATTCGAACCGATGCCGGTGGCGTTCACTGATCAGTTTTTGCCCATAGGCGTTGTGACATCGGGAACCTTCCCTGAGCAGGCAGGGATAGGCGCCCAGGCGCATGGTGCCGCCCTTGTCGGAGTCATGGCCGCGCACGACCGTAATCTTTTTCCGGTAATCAAACCATTCCGTCAGCAGGTAGATGACCTTGTCCGGGCTTTCCGCGTTGAACTCCTCGGAATTGGCGTCGGACAGACCGGCCACATGACGGGCGAACTCAATGACCGCGCATTGCATGCCAAGGCAGATCCCGAAAAAGGGGACCTTGTTCTCGCGGGCATAGCGGGCTGTGCTTATTTTTCCCTCAATTCCCCTGCCCCCGAAACCGCCGGGGATCAGAATGCCGTCCAGGTCGGACAGGAATTCCCGCGCGCTTTCAGCGCTGATGTCCTCCGAATTTACATACTTCAAGTTCACTTTCACAGCGTTGGCCACACCGCCGTGAATCAGGGCCTCATGCAAACTCTTGTAGGCTTCTTTCAATTCCACATATTTGCCGACAATGCCAATCGTCGTCTCGCCTTCGGGATGATCCAGGGCATAGACAAGATCCCGCCAGGGGGTGAGGGTCGGATTCTTGGCCGGCAGGCGCAGCATAATCGCCACTTTCTGATCCAGTCCCTCTTCATAGAAGGCCAGGGGGACCTTATATACCTGATCCACATCCACGGAAGAGAATACCGCGTCCACGTCCACATCACAGAAGAGAGCGATTTTGCGTTTCAATTCAGGGGAAACAGCCGTTTCACAGCGACAAATGATAATATCCGGCTGAATGCCGATACTGCGCAATTCCTTGACGCTGTGCTGCGTGGGTTTTGTTTTATGCTCGCCGGCGGCCTGAAGGTACGGCACCAGGGTCAGATGGATGTACAGACAGCGATCCTTGCCCAGATCGCCGCGCAACTGGCGGATGGCTTCCAGAAATGGCTGGCTTTCAATATCGCCCACTGTGCCCCCAATTTCCACAATGGCCACGTCAGGGTGATGTTCGGCCAGACTGCAGATAGCCAGCTTGATTTCATCGGTAATATGGGGAATAACCTGCACGGTGCCGCCCAGATAGTCGCCCCGGCGTTCCTTTGTGATGACGCTGTTGTAGATGCTGCCTGAGGTATAGTTGTTTTTCTGGGAAAGGGGAACGCCGAGAAAACGCTCGTAATGACCGAGATCCAGATCGGTCTCCGCCCCGTCATCTGTCACAAAGACTTCGCCGTGCTGAGTGGGATTCATGGTGCCGGGATCCACGTTGATGTACGGATCCAGCTTCTGAATGGTGACGGAAAGACCTCTGGTCTTGAGCAGAGCGCCCAGGGAAGAGGCCGCCAGGCCCTTGCCGAGGGAAGACAGCACCCCGCCGGTAATAAAGATGAACTTTGTTTCCTTCATGGGCGCGATCCTTTGCCGATTGACCCCGTAACGGGGCGGGAGTAGTATCCGGGTCTGGGCGGACATCCGACATCCTCAGCGGTTGACGCAGTTTATACCAAGTACTTCCTCCTGCCTAGAGCATTTCACCCGGGAAATGCCCGGCAGGGAACAGGGAAATCTGTCTGAATGTACCGTACTCCTTTTTCTTCGCAACCTGCCCGGGCGCGCGCCCTTGTACTGACCGGATACGGCACGAATTGCGAGCTGGAGTGCGCCCATGCCGCCAGGCAAGCCGGCGCGGACAGCGTTGAAATTGCCCATTTTGCCGACCTGATCGAAGCGAGAATTTTTTTGCGCGATTTCAATTTTCTTATTTTCCCCGGCGGTTTTCTGGATGGCGACGACCTTGGCGCGGCTCAGGCCGCGGCCCAGCGCTGGCGATACTCCAGGCCGCGAACCGGAGACCCTCTGGTGGAGCAGCTCCTGGAGCGCGTTGCCGCGGGCGGCCTGATTCTCGGGGTTTGCAACGGATTTCAGCTCCTGGTCAAATTGGGGCTTTTGCCGGCCCTGGATGACGCCTACCTGGAGCGCCAGGTTTCCCTGGCCCACAATCTCTCGGCTCGCTTTGAGGACCGTTGGTGCCATCTTCTGGCCAACGCGCAAACTCCCTGCGTTTTTACCCGGGGCCTGTCCCGCCTCTACCTTCCTGTTCGCCATGGAGAGGGCAATCTGATTCCACAAAACAGCCTCGTCCTGCGGCGATTGCGGGAAGAAAACCTGATTGCTCTGCAATATGTCCATCCGGACACAGGGTTGCCTACGGAAGAATATCCCCACAATCCCAATGGCTCTCCTCTGGGTATCGCCGGGCTTTGCGATCCGTCGGGCCGCATTTTCGGCCTTATGCCGCATCCGGAGGCATTTTCCCACCCCACCAATCATCCCGGCTGGACGCGGGGTGAAACTGCCCCGCTGGGGATACAGGTCTTTGCAAACGCCGTACGCTATCTGCGCGGGGAAGGCCGGGCATGATCCCCTGCCATGTCTGTGGCCGGGATGCCTCCACAGGATGGATCGTGGGGCTGCCTCCGTCTCCTGACAGCCAGAAACTGGCTCTTTGCTCCCGGCATGATACTCCGAAAAATCGGATCCTGCTGGAAAAGTCCTGGACCGCCCTTCTGACCCGATCCATTGCCGCGGCAGAGTCCGTTATCCGCCACAAGGCCTCGCCGCCGGCGCGCAAAATCGTCACCATCCGTTTTACCGCCGGCGGCGCCCTCTCCTTCACGGCCACGCGGTGCGTCCCCACGAACCACAGCACCTTGTGCATTGAGGAAGAGGACGGCGGCCGTACCTATATCCCCATGCCCCAGATCCGCGATTACACAGTCCGTCCGGTCACCCGTACCGACGTTCAGGACGAACGGCCCCTGCTGCACCCTCGTTACGTATTGCAACGGGATACGAAATGAGGGGGTCCGGGGCCGTCAGTTCCGCGCGAAAGCGCGGGCGGACACTACCTGAAAAGACATGCCCCCCTCCAGCTGGGTTCCAGGCGGAGCCCAGATAGATCCATGTTTCCCTAACTCCCCGTCTTGCCCTCTTCTTTTGCTCGTGTCTTCCAGCGCTTGTGCATCCAGAACCATTGCTCCGGATGTTTTTTGACCACCTCGGCCACGGCATCCGTATAAAAACGGGCGACGGCTCGCGCCCGTTCCGGTAAAGTCCCGGTTAACCGCGCCGTATGCAGCGGATTGGCTATATAGAGAAGATGCTTTTCCGCGCCGTCGCGCACCAGAAAAACCGGGAAAACGGCGGCTTTGGTCCGCAAGGCCAGGAGAGCCGGTCCCAGGGTGACTGCGGCGGTATCTTCTAGAAAGGGCAAAAAAACCGCTTCCCGCCGGCTGGTGTTGTGATCCGCCAGGAGGGCAACCAGACCTTTCCGGCGCAAGGAAGGCACCACCACATTGCTGGCCTGGCGATGATCAACGACCCGCATACCCCGCGATCCGCGCAATTCCGCCATAACCAGGTTCAAGGCCGGGTTTTTCTGGACGCGGACAACAACCATACCCTGTCGATCCGGCAGGAGATCGGCGGCAAGGCCGGGCATGAGCTCCCAGGACCCCAGGTGGGCCGTTGTGACAACGATGGGAGCGGTCTCCGCCTGTAAAAGGGCCAGGCCCTCCGGCGTAATGATCCGGCTGACGGAGAGGGCCGTGGAAAAATGAGCGGCATGGAAGATTTCCAGAAAGGAGAGAAAATTTTCTTCAAAACTCCGGCGGGCTATGGCCAGGGCCTCCTTCCGGGGTTGGCGCAGATGCTTTTCAACCGCGGCAACGGCCGCCTCGCGCCGCGCAGGCAACAGCCGCCAGGCAAGAGAGGCCATGATCCGGGCCAGACGCCGCAAGGCCCCCGGGCCAAGCCGGCCCAGACAACGGGCGAGGCGGCGCAAAAAAGGATAAACGATCATCTGCGTATCCGCCCCGTTCAGGTCAGACTGTCCATTTTCGCTTGCAGCTTCCGGCATTCCCGATCCAGGGACATTTCCGTAATCCCTCCGGGATCGGGGAGATAGGGGGTCCCCCAAAGAACACGAACACGGCTGAACGGCAGGGGAAGCTGAAAACGATCCCAGGAGCGGAAAACCTTGGCCCGTTCGGGAAAGATGCGAAGCGGCACAATGTGGGCCGCGGATCGCATGGCCAGAAAGATGGCTCCCTCTTTGACCACGTGGCGAGGTCCCCGGGGACCGTCAACGGTAATGCAGCCGTTATACCGTTGGTCAGCCATCAAACGGGCCGTCCGGAGCAGGGCTTTCAAACCGTCACGGGAACTGGAGCCTCTGGCGGTCCGTATGCCCAGGGCTTCCAGCAGACGGGCCAGATATTCGCCGTCCCGGCTCCGGCTGACAATGGCGACAACCTTGAGTGTCCGGCGGATGTACATCATGGGAAAGAACTCATCATGCCACAAGACAATGACCATGGGTTTTCCCGCCGCTTCCAGGGCATCGGAAGCCTCGCGGCCTTCTTCCGCAATGCGCAGGGTACAACACCAGAGCCGATAAAAAAGACTGATACAGGGCGCCAGAACGGCGGGAGAAATGTTCACGCTTCAAGTCCCTTTTCCTGTAGCGGCGGCATGGCGCCTGTTTCCTCCCGGACGGTGAATTGCATGTTGTAGAGTTCGGCATACAGGGGACTGCTCTCCAGAAGTTCCGCGTGCTTTCCTTGAGCCACAATGCGCCCTTTATCCAGGACCAGAATGCGATCCGCGTTGATCACGGTGGAAAGGCGGTGGGCGATGACGATTGTGGTCCGGTTGCGCATCAGATTGTCCAAGGCCTGCTGGACAATGCGCTCTGACTGGGAATCCAGGGAACTGGTGGCTTCGTCCAGAATAAGCAGCGGGGCGTTCTTCACCAGGGCCCGGGCAATGGTCAGGCGCTGCCGCTGGCCGCCGGAAAGTTTTATTCCGCGCTCGCCAATTACCGTATCATAGCCGTCGGGCATAGCCGCAACAAATTTATCCGCAAAGGCCGCGCCGGCGGCCTGGCGGGCTTCCGCGTCCCCTGCCCCCTTTGTCCCGTAAAGAATATTTTCCCGTATCGTCAGGTTGAAGAGAAAATTTTCCTGGGAGACCACAGCGACGGCATTGCGCAGAGAGGACAGGGTGTAGTCCGTCAGGGGCAGACCATTGAGCAGGATATTCCCCCGGCAGGGATCATAAAAACGGGGAATCAGGCTGACAAAGGTAGTCTTGCCCGCTCCGGATGGGCCGACAATGGCAATACGCTGTCCGGCTTCTATGCTGAAGGAACAATCGGCCAAGGCCTGAGTGCCGTCGGCGTAAGTAAAGGAAACATGGTCGAAGGCCAGTTCCTGAAAAGGACCGTCGAAGGAAATTTTTCCGCTCCTTTCCACCGTCAGAGCCGGATCGTCCAGAATTTCAAAGACCCGTTCCGCTCCAGCCAATGCTTTTTGTATATCCATGTTGGAGGCGGTTATTTTTTTGATGGGCTCATACATCATGACCAGGGCGGCGACAAAAGAGAAAAAGGTGCCGGGGGTGGATTCCCCGTTAATCACTTGCAGACCGCCAAACCAGATGACCAATCCAATGCCCAGCGCGCCCACCAGTTCCATGGCGGATGAGGAAAATTCCCCGGCCAGACTCTGCTTGAGGCTTATCCGCAGCAACCGTTTGTTTTCCTTGTCAAAGCGTTGCGCCTCCTGCTCTTCTGTGCAGAAACTTTTGACCACGCGGATACCGCTGAGCATTTCCTGGAGGAGGGTAGACACTTCACCGATTTTGGCCTGATTTTTCCGGCTGAGTTCCCGCAGCCTTCTGCTGAAATACCAGAAGGGAAAAAAAGCCAGCGGCAGGACGATGATCGCCCAGAAGGCCAACCAGGCGTCCTGGTAAAAAACCACGGCCAGGAGGCTGCCCAGAGTAACGATTTGCCGGATGATCATGACCAGGGCCGGCATGCTGGAACGAATGGCCACCACATCGTTGATGATGCGTGACATCAGCATTCCCACCCGGGCGCCTTCGTAAAAATGCAGGGGCAGAAAAATAATTTTGCTGTAAAGTTCATCACGTAATTTTTCCAATACCTTGAGACCGCAATACTGCATGATGTAATTTTGCAGGAGACGGCCTCCCGCCTTGATCAAGGTCAGGGTAAAAAAGGCCAGGGGAATCAGCAGAAGGGCAGTATCGTCCCTTTTGATAAAAATATCGTCCAGAGCGGGCTTGACCAGCCAAGCGGCGCCGGCATCGCACAGGCCGGCAAAGATCATGGCCAGACTGGCCAGGACAACGTGCGGCACATAGGGGCGAAAATAGCCCAGGCACCGTTTCAGCAGGATCAGGCTGCGTTTTTCCGTGAAAAGGGGACGCGTTGCGTTGCCGGACATAAACCTCCTGAAGGCATTCCGCTTCGGGCCTGGCGGCGGGTTTTGTCCGCCGGGACAGGCGCATCCCAAGCGCGAACGGGCAGGGACAAAACGGCGGTGACAGGCTGAAAGGTTGCGGATATACTCAAGGAACTTATGCCAGAAACCGCCAGAAACCGCCAGTGTACACTTGCGGACGGACACCCTTCCATGGACGGCATACGCTTGAACAAGGCCCTGGCCAGGGCGGAGGTCTGTTCCCGGCGGAAGGCCGACAGGCTCATCGCCGATGGAGCGGTGACCGTGAACGGCGTCGTGATCACGGAACTTGGCGCGCGCATAAGGCCGGATCGGGATTTCGTCGCGGTCAACGGTCTTCCCGTTGCCCTTGAAGCCCCCTCCCCCGTCTATCTTCTGTTGCACAAACCCGTCATGGTGCTTTCCACGGTCCGGGATCCCGAGGGACGCGCAACCGTTCTGGATCTGCTGCCTCCGGTCCATCGGGGGACACGGCTTTACCCGGTGGGGCGGTTGGACTATTTTTCCGAAGGGTTGATCCTGCTGACCAACGATGGCCTCCTTACCCAT
>JAISNZ010000118.1 GCA_031275955.1 Desulfovibrio sp.
TTGCTCCATATTCTTGGTTATGAAAATATGGCTGAGGGGATAGAAGTCCTCGCGGAAAACAAGCAAGCAGCACTGCGGCTCGTTAGATTCGGAAGAACCGAATGACCCTGGGGGGTTGAACGGGGGCTTGACCATTTTTCCCCCCTCTTCTATAAGGGGGAACTGCTTAACTGGGGCTCCGCCCCGGACCCCCCTATCCCGGATCGCTTTGAAATATGTAATGGGGGCGCAGGGGCCGTTCGTCCCGAACGCCGGTGAAGGCGAACTCATCCTGTCAGGATGCCCTGCCGGGGGAGTTTGAGGGGGCAAAGCCCCCTCAAAGGGAATACGTCAGCGTTTTCAGACGAGAGACCGATTATGAACTGGGACTGGGAAAAACTGGAAGAAAAGAAACAACGCCAAGGGAGACCCGTCTTTTCTCCTCCGGGGGGAGGGAGGCCGGGAAATCCTCTGGGCGGTTTCCCTTTCGGCAAATATGTGCCCAAATCCTTCAAGGGCGGCGTGCCCCTCAGTCTGGTGGCGGGGGTCTGCTTTCTGGTCTGGCTGCTTTCCGGCATCTTTATCGTCAATCCCGGCGAAAAGGGCGTCATCACCCGGTTCGGCAAATTCGAGCGCGAAGTGCTGGACGGACCGCATTATCGTCTGCCCTTTCCCCTGGAATCCGTCATTATCGTCAACACGGAACTTCTGCGCACCATAGAGGTGGGCATTTCCGCGGAAAACGCCCGGCGGGCCAGCCAGATCAAGGTGGAAGAGTCCAGCATGTTCACCGGCGATGAAAACATCGTCCACATGCAGTTCAACGTCCAGTACACCATCGCCGACGCCCGCAAGTATCTGTTCAATGTACGCGATCAGGACACCATCCTCACCGGCGCGGCCGAGGCGGCCATGCGCGAGGTGGTCGGCCGCAGCAATATTGACGAGATCCTCACCGCCGGGCGCTCCGAGGTGCAGACGGGCGCGCTGGCCACCTTGGGGGAGATTCTGGAGCCCTATGATCTGGGGGTGCGTATCCACACTGTCCAGCTTCTGGACGTGCAGCCGCCGGCGGATGTGGAAGAGGCCTTCAAGGATGTGGCCAGCGCCCGCGAGGACAAGGTGCGCTTTGTCAATCAGGCGGAGGCCTACCGCAATGAAATTGTTCCGGTGGCCAACGGCACGGCCCTTGGCATGCTCAACGCGGCCGCGGCCTATGCCCGGCAGGTGGAAGAGAAGGCTGAAGGGGAAACCGGACGCTTTCTGGCCATGGCGGCGGAATTCAAGGCGGCTGGAGACGTCACCAAAAAGCGGCTCTATCTGGAGACCATGGAGGACCTCTTTTCCGCCGGCGGCCTGGAAAAAATCATTGTCGCCCCGGAAATCCGGGGCGGCATTCTGCCCTTCCTGAATCTGGACAGAACTCCATCCGCCCCGGATCCGGGCGCGGAGGGGGCGCCCCGATGAGACGCCCTTTCCTCTTTCTCGGCCTGGGCTGCGTTCTGGCTCTGGTTCTGGGCTTCCAGTGCGTCTTTTATGTCCAGGAAACCCAACGCGCCCTTGTCCTGCAACTGGGCGAGCCGACTCTGCCCGTCCGCCAGCCCGGCCTGAATTTCAAGCTGCCCTTTATCCAGAGCGTGGTCTACCTGGAAAATCGCGTTCAGTTTTTTATCATTCCCAAAACCTACAGCCTGACTTCGGATCTCAAGACCTTTGAAATTGACAATTATGCCTGCTGGCGGATCACCGACCCCCTGACCTTTGTCCGGACGCTGCGCACGGAGGCCGTGGCCACGGAACGCCTGCGCAATATCGTCTATTCCCAGCTCCGCGCGGCCATCGGCAGCAAAGAGCTGAAAGAAGTCGTTTACACCAAGCGCAAGGAAATCATGGAGGAGGTCCTGAGAAAATCGCGGATGCAGGCGGCGGAATACGGGGTCACCATCATTGACGTGCGCATCAAGCGCACGGATCTGCCCAACCGGACCGCCATCTTTAACCGCATGAACGCCGAGCGCAAGAAAATGGCCAACAAATACCGCTTTGAGGGCGAGTCTGAAAACCGGCGCATTCGCTCGGAAGCGGAAATGGAACGGGATATCATCCTGGCCGACGCCACGCGCAAAAGTCTGCTCATTCGTGGCCAGGCCGAGGCCCGGGCCATGCAGATCTTCCGCGAGGCCATTGCCGGTTCGCCGGATTTTTACGAATTCTCCAAGAGTCTGGAAATTTACCGCAAAGCCTTCACCCGGAACAGCAAGATCATTCTCTCCAAGGAAGATCCCCTGCTGCGTTTCCTTCGGCAATAGCGCATTACCGCTTTGAGGGTACGCGGGCCATTCTCTTTGAACCGCGCCCGCCCCGGCGCTTCCCCACGCGAATGAAGGGCGCCTGCGCCTTCGCCGGCGGGGTTGCGCTCACCCGGCCGCCGGAGCGATTTACTTCTGAAATCGCTCCGGCGGGGAGGTTCGGGGCCTCATGCCCACGGCGGAGTCCGGGGCTGAACCCCCGCCTGATCAGGACTTCCCCGGGAAAAGAGTAAGGACAGTCATGATACTCCCCGTTCTCCAGTATCCGGACCCCAGGCTCAAACGCGTCGCCCTTCCGGTGGCGGAGATCACGCCGGACCTTCGTTCCCTGGCGGGCGACATGGCGGAAACCATGTATGCCCGGGACGGCATCGGGCTTGCCGCCCCCCAGGTGGGAGTCTCCCTGCGGCTTGTGGTTCTGGATCTTTCCGGGCCGCAGGCGCGCGAGGATCTTGTCACCCTGGTCAATCCCGTGGTTTTTCCCCTCGGCCCGGAAACGGAATCCGACGAGGGCTGCCTTTCGGTGCCGGATTTCCGCGCCCTGGTCTCCCGGCCCGGCCGGATTCGCGTGGAAGCCCTGGATCTGGACGGCAACCCTGTCCGTTTTGAAGCCGAGGGCGCCCTGGCGGTCTGCGTCCAGCACGAATGCGATCATCTGGAGGGAACTCTTTTCATTGACCGTATCAGCCGCCTGAAGCGCGGCATGTATGATCGCAGGATGCGCAAAAAAGAGAAGCCCTAGATCATGTCCCTTCCCGCTGGAAAGACGCCGCCCCTGCGGGCGGTCTTCATGGGAACCCCGGACTTCGCCGCCCGCATTCTGGGGCGCGTCCTGGCCTCGCCGCTTCTGGAGGTGGCGGTTGTCTGCACCCAGCCGGACCGGCCCGCGGGCCGGGGGAACCGCCTTCATCCCCCGCCTGTGAAGGTCCTGGCTCTGGAGCGCGGCCTGCGCGTCCTGCAGCCCCGGAATTTCGGCCCATCCCCCGAAGGGGAGGCGGCCTGCCGGGAACTGGCCGCCCAGGTCCCAGATCTTCTCCTGGTGGCCGCCTATGGCCTGCTCCTGCCCCGGCGGGTCCTGGACATTCCCGCCCTCATGCCCGTCAACGTCCATGCCTCCCTCCTGCCCCGCTACCGGGGGGCGGCCCCCGTCCAACGGGCGATCATGAACGGAGATCCCCTGACCGGAGTCAGCATCATGCGCATGGAGACGGCCCTGGATGCCGGTCCCATTCTCCTGCAGCGGGCCGTGGGCATTGGCCTCAACGATACCGCCGCCGATCTGCTCGGGGAACTGGCCGACGAGGGCGGCGCCCTCCTTCTGGAGTTTGCGGATCGGCTGCTCGCCGGCGCCCTGCGCCCCATTCCCCAGGACGCCGGCCGGGCTACCTGCGCTCCCCGGCTGACCAAGGAGGAGGGCCGTATGGATTTCGCCCTTCCCGCCCATGCCCTGCACGCCCGCATCCGGGGGCTGACCCCCTGGCCCGGCGCCCTTCTCACCCTGCGCCGTCCGGGACGCGAGGACCTGGCGGTAACCGCCTTTCCGGGACACTATCCGGAGACCGGACCTTTGCCGGACCCGGCCGGCGCGGATGCCCGCCCGGACCCCGGCGCCGTTTCCGGAGTCCGGGGGGAAGCCCTGCTGGTCAGATGCGGCGACGGGTGCTATGCTTTTCCCGCCTTGCGTCCCGCGGGGAAGCAGAGGATGTCCGGACGCGCCTTCTTCAACGGGTATGTCAAAGACGCCCCTGACGCCCGCTTTCTCCGGCCCTGATCGACCCTGCCGGGAGTGCCCCCATGAGCGCCGCCCCTGAACCCTCTTCCCCCCGGCAGCCGGGCATCGCCCCCCCGGACGCCTTCCCGCGCAAGCGTCTTTTCATCGGCCTGGTGACCGGGACCTCCGTCCTCCTATGTCTCCTTCTCCTCCTGGGCTGGATTATCCCGGTCGTGGGGTTCGGCAATATCCACGCTTCGGTGCCGTACATCACCGGCTTCCTGCTGCTGGCGGTCATCGCCACCATTGCCTGGGGCTCCCTCAGCCTGGTTCTGCAGATCGCCTTCGACCGTCCCTTTTGGGGCTCACAGCGCGTGCGCGGGCTGACCATCAGATTCCTTCTTCCTCTAATGGAAGGCTTGGCCGCCCTCTTCGGCATAAGCCGCGACGAGGTCCGCCGCTCCTTCATCAAGGTCAATAACCAACTGACCCTGAGCCGCCACGAGCGCCTGCCGCCGGAACGCATCCTTATCCTGCTGCCGCACTGTATCCAGCGCGCGGACTGCCTGGTCCGCCTCAGCTACAGCGTGGATGCCTGCCGGCGCTGCGGCCGCTGTCCCCTGAGCGATCTGCTGGCCTTGCGCGACCGGTACGGAGTCGGTCTGGCCATTGCCACCGGGGGCAGCGTCGCCCGCCGCATCGTGGTGGAAACCAGGCCCGGGCTTATCCTGGCCGTGGCCTGCGAACGGGATCTGACCTCAGGCATTCAGGACACGCATCCTCTGCCTGTTTTCGGCCTCCTCAACCAGCGCCCGGAAGGCCCCTGCCGCAATACGACCCTGGATCTGACCCTTCTCGCCTCCACTCTGGAGGCCCTGACCGCCTCCCGCCGTCCTGACTCCGGGACCCTCCCCGAGGGGGGGCGTCCCCTGCCCCACGGGTTTGTCTGAGGCCATGACCCGATCCACCCTCCCCGGCCTGGGCCGCAAGGCCGGCCACGACCCCCGCACCGCCGCCCTATCCGTTCTCCACGCGGTGCTCTGCGCTGGCGAGGATTCCCAGGCCGCCCTGGATCGCCATCTTGTCTCCCCGGAGATGGTCCCCACGGATAAAAGACTGTGTACGGAGCTGGTCTACGGCGCACTGCGGGCTTACGGCGCCCTGCGTGAAGACGTCGACGCCCTGCTCGGCAACCCGGACGGGCTGCCCCTGGAGATGCGTCTGGCGCTGTGCCTGGCCTGGTATGAACTGGATCGCCTGCGCGTTCCCCCCCATGCCGCCATCCACCGGACAGTGCGGCATATCCGGAACCGGTTCGGGCCGGGGCTGGCCGGAGTCGCCAACGGGGTGCTGCGTTCCCTGCTTCGCCGCCGCTCCGCCGGGACGGACCCTTGCCCCCAGGCCGATCCTTCCCGCTCTTCCGCCGGAGACGACGCCTCCCTGAAGCAGGATACCTTTGCGCCTTCCTCCGCTCTTTGGGCCGCGTCCCCTCCGGCGCCGGCCGGGGCAAGGAAATCGCGCCGTCGCGGCGGGCGTCCGCTCACCCAGCCGCCGGAGCAATGTCCTTCGGAAACGGCTCTGGCCCGCCGCCATGCCATGCCGCCCTGGATTGTCCGCCTCTGGCGGGAACAATACGGTTCGGAGGCCGCGCTCTCCTTTCTCGCCGCCTCCAGCGGCCGCCCCCCTTCAGGACTGCGCCTGAACCGCCGGGCTCCCGGCTGGGAGGAGGACAGGCGCGCTCTTCTGGAGGAGGCCCCTCCCGGCCTTGCCCCCCTGCGCGTGGGCGAGGCGGCCCTCGCCTTTCCCGGCTCCCTGCCCTGGCAGGCCCGGCGGCTGCTGGCCGAAGGCAGGGCCAGCCGGCAATCCGCCGCTTCCTACCAGGCACTCTTCGCCCTTGATCCCGTCTCCTGGCCCCAGCCGATCTGGGACGCCTGCGCCGGCCGGGGAGGGAAGACCCTGGCCCTGCTGGAAGCCGGGATTCCCGTGGCCCTGGCCAGCGATCCCTCTTCCGTCCGTCTGCGCGCCCTCTGCGCCGAATATATCCGCCTGGCCCCCCTTTTGCCTCTTCCCGCCCTGCTCTCCCAGTCCGCCACGGAAGAGCCTTTCCTGCCGCCCTCCCCGGCGGAGGGCCCTGGCGGCGAAGAGCTTTTTCGCCGGCCAGCCTCCCCTGACGTCCGACCGGCCTTTTTCCGGACCATCCTTGTGGATGCGCCCTGCTCCGGCCTCGGCACCCTGGCCCGGCGTCCGGAAATCCGCCTGCGGCGCACCCCGGCCCACCTGCGGGATCTGGCCGCCAGCCAGCGGGCCATTCTGGATGCCGTCTGGGACCGCCTTCTTCCCGGAGGCCGCCTCCTGTACCTGACCTGCACCCTGAACAAGGCGGAAAACGAAGACCAGATCGCCGCCTTTCTCCTGCGCCACCCCCGGGCTGTCCGGGTAGGCGAATTTCAGACCCCGCCATCTTCTCCTCTGCGCGAATTTTTTTATGCCGCGCACCTGGAGAAAGGCCTTCTTCGGGAATTTATCCTTCCAGCCCCAGGACGCGGGCCGGCTGGATGCCGGGAAAATCCGGAAGACACTTGCTGATGGGGGCGGCTTCTCCAGCGGCCAGATTTCTGTCCTGGGGCGGGACGGGCTTGCCGCAGGCGTCAAGAACGAGTCGGACGGTGGGTTTGGCCGGACTTTCGTTGTTGCCGGCGCAGACAACGCCCTTCCAGCCGTCTTCCAGCTCGACGACGCTGCCCACGGGGTAGATGCCCAGCATGCGGACGAACTGGGCGACGAAAGCGGCGTCAAATTCCTTGTTGCCCAGTTGGTAGAGGATGCCGAGAGTCTTGTGGGGACTCAGGCCCTTTTTGTAGACCCGTTCGCTGGAAAGGGCGTCATAGACGTCAGCGATGCCGATTTTGGCGCCGATGGGGCTGATCCCGCTTCCGGACAGGCTGTGGGGATAGCCGCTGCCGTTGTATTTTTCGTGGTGCTCCAGGGCTCCTTTCAGGACATCCTCGGGAATGGCGGAGATTTGGCAGAGCTGCTCATGGCCCAGGAGAGGATGCTGCCGCATGACGGCAAATTCTTCGGGGCTGAGTTTGCGGGGGGCGTTGAGGATCTCCAGGGGGATAAGGGCCTTGCCCAGGTCATGGAAAAGGCCGGCCAGACCGGCGGTAAACACTTCGGCCTGTGGCGCTCCCAGGAAGCGGGCGAAGAGGGTGGTCAGGATGGAGACGTTGACGCAGTGCATGTGGGTGTAGGAATCCACCCGCTGCAGGCGGCCCAGAGAGAGGAGAGCGTCGGGATTGCGCTCCAGGCTGTCCATGATGTCTTCCACCACAGTGGCCGCCGGCGCAGGGTCCAGCTTGCCGGAGCGGATGTCCGTCATGAATTTGCGGGCATAGGACAGGCTCTGGTCGTGGATTTTTTTGGCCGCGGGCAGCTCTTCGGCCATGGTCGCCGTGGGTTGAGGCCCGGCGTCCCGCTGATCGGGAAAATGGCCGGAGAAAGGGGGCGTATCGGAGCGGGCGAAATCGACATAGACCTCCTGATAGCCTTGGTCGATAATCTCCCGGATCTCGGTTTCCGAGCGGATGCGGCGGTTGGCGGCGTAAAGATAGGGGCGCGTGGTCCATTCAATGCCCGGATCGATAATGAACATGCCGGGTTTCAGGTCCGTGAGGCGAAGGTTTCTGATCATGAAAGTCTCCCGGGAGCGACTTCATCAGGAAATCGCTCCGGCGGTGCGAAGCGCAGCGGCGCCTGCGGGATTGGACAGCTCGCCGTATGGCGGCAGGCTCAAAGCAAAAGTACTCTACCGTAGAATAAACAGGAACAGGGAAAGGATCAAGGGGCCGACGAAAAGGGAAGGATCGGTTGTCGCTTGACGGCGAGGCGCCTTCGCCTGTCCGGGCGGCTTTTCTCTCGACATTCCGCCGCCCCCGGAGTACTACCGGCAAATGCTTTCTTTCCCGCAACTGTCCCCGGAGGCCTTCCGCCTCGGCCCGCTGGCGGTGCGCTGGTACGGGTTGATGTACCTCTTCGGCTTTCTCGCGGCTTGGCTGCTGGGCCGCCTGCGGGCGGGACCGGGCCGGGCTCTTTCCCGGCGGGAGTTGGAGGAGGCGCTGACCTGGGGCATGCTCGGGGTGGTTCTGGGCGCCCGCCTGGGCTATGCGCTCTTCTACGACCCGGTTTTCTATCTGACCCAGCCCGCGCGCATCCTTCAGGTCTGGCAGGGAGGCATGTCCTTCCACGGCGGTTTGGGGGGGGTCCTCTGCGCCCTGTGGCTCTATGCCCGGAGACGGGGGCTGCCCTTTTTCGCCCTCATGGACAGCATCGCCCCTCTGGCGGCCCCCGGCCTCTTTTTCGGACGTCTGGGCAATTTCATCAATGCCGAACTTTGGGGCCGGGTCACGGATGTCCCCTGGGGCATGGTTTTCCCCGGCGCCGGCCCCCTGCCCCGGCACCCTTCCCAACTGTATGAAGCCTTTCTGGAGGGCCTTGTCCTCTTTGTCCTGGTCTGGACCTTTTCCGCCCGGCCCCGGCCCCGCTATGCGGTCAGCGGGATCTTTGCCGTGGGCTACAGCCTTTTCCGGGGCTTCGCGGAATTCTTCCGTCAGCCGGACGTCCATCTGGGATATCTGGCCTTTGGCTGGGTAACCATGGGCATGCTTCTCTGCCTGCCCCTTCTCGCGGCGGGACTTGTGCTTCTCTGGCTGGCGTACGGCCGCCGGAAATCCCCGGCTTGAGCAGTTCACGGCTGAGGGAAGGCAAAAAAAACTTGCCTCCGCTCAGGAGTTGGAGTACAACCCCTCCGGATTGCCGAGGTGGTGGAACTGGTAGACACGCTATCTTGAGGGGGTAGTGTCCTATGGATGTGCGGGTTCGAGTCCCGCCCTCGGCACCATGAAAATATTTCATGAAGTAAAAAAATATTCCAAAATGTTTCAAAACCCCTTGGTAGGAGCGAAAATCCTGACAAGGGGTTTCTCATTTTATCTCTTTTAGATAATGATTATTTCTTGACATCTCATGCGCGTTTGGGGTCAAATCTGGAGTCAAATTTCCCCTGCTAAAACCTTTGACCCCAAAAATCGCTTATTTCTTAACTGCGAGTTAGGATTCCGCGAATGCGTTCAGAATTTGCGCTACAGGACCAGATTTTCAATGCCCGTCTGGGAGGACAAGCAATGCGCCTTACTGATGCCAAACTCAGAGCTTTGATACCAACAGGAAAAATTCAAAGAATCCATGATGAAAAGGGGCTTTACCTGGAATTGACCAAAGCTAAAAGTATGCGATGGTACTGGAAATATACTTATAACGGTAAAGAAACCCGTATGTCCCTTGGAAGATATCCGGATTTATCCTTAAAGGAAGTCAGAAATAAAAGGGATGATTTCAGACGTATTTTAGATAAAGGCGAAAATCCGTCCGGTGTTTTAGGGAAAAAAAATTCTGGAATAACTTTTCAAGAGCTTGCTGACGAATGGCTTACAAAAAAAACAGTTGTTTGGGCACCAAGTACCTACAAAAGATTTAATCTTATCATGACAAAAAGAGTTTTCCCCTTTTTAGGAAATTCTATTGTTACAGAAATCAACCCAACTTCCATACTTTCTATTGTTAGAAAAGCAGAACAAGAAAGATTTTACGAAACAGCATCAAGAATCCTCATTTGGTGCTCCTTGATATTTAGATATGGCGTCGCCATTGGCATCATTCAATCGGACCCATGTAGAGACTTAAAAGGAGCATTAACACAACATCAAAATGTTCATTATGCAGCACTTACAAAGCCACGTGAAGTTGGTACCTTACTAGTTGCTATTGATGAATATGCAGGAACTCCTCAAGTTCGATATGCGCTGAAATTAGCCGCTCTTACTTTCTGCCGTCCAGGGGAAGTCAGAAGGGCAGAATGGACAGAAGTAGATTTTGAATTGAAAGAATGGATCATACCAAAGGGTAAAATGAAGAACAGAAAAGAGCAACACCGAGTACCCCTCTCCCGTCAGGCTCTTGAAGTTCTCCAGTCCATACGGGCATTTACGGGTGGAGAAAAATATATATTCACCGGCAGGAATGGGCGTCCCTTGTCTGATAACGGAATGAATACCGCCTTGCGGACAATGGGCTACAAACATGACCAAATGACTCCACACGGATTCCGATCAATCGCTTCAACCTTACTCAATGAGCTTGGCTTCAGATATGATGTCATTGAGATTCAACTGGCGCACAAAGGCTCGGACAAAATCCGAGCCATATATAATCGTGCGGAATATATGGAAGAAAGAAGAAGGCTGATGCAAGCCTGGGCGGATTACCTTGACGCCTTAAAAGAGTATGCCATGAATCCAGGCGCTCCTCTGCCGACAGTCGATGTTGCGACAGCCGGGCGATAATGCGTTCTCAAGCTGATGCAGACAACGGCTCTCCTCACCGTTCATCCCGGTGAGGAGAACCGCTTTTCCCCCTGAGACTATTTTGTGGTCATCAAGGACAGTTGTTTTGCCCTGCCCAGGTTTGTCCCCGGCGCGAATACAGCCAAAGATAACGTACGGTATTTTTCGCACATTTGAAAAAATGGAAGTAGCCCGCCGAGTCGGTTAGGTTTGGTCATAGCCTAACAACCACCAGACCGACAAGGGAGGGCTACAGA
>JAISNZ010000137.1 GCA_031275955.1 Desulfovibrio sp.
GAAATCTATGGCAGGAAAGAAAAGCATGCGGGTCAGACGGAAACGTGCCGGGTGGGACGATGAATTTTTAGCCTCAGCCTTGGCCGCTGAACTCCGTTGATTCATTCGATTGCCCTGACGTACCAGCCCGCTCCGATTGACAAAGACACGGCAGAAATGCTTAGAAGGAAGACATGATGAATCAGCCCTTTTTCAAGGATGCCGCCACAATATGCAAATCCGTCATGCGTAACGGGTACGATGCCCACATTGTCAACACCCAGATGCAGCATGACCTGATCCTGCGCACAGGAATCCGGGAAATCGATCTGGCCACAGACGCCCCTGTGGAGGAGCTTTCCAAGATTTTCCCCCATCTGCGCCCGGAACGCTCCCCAAGCGTCCTGGCTGTTCTGGAGGAAAACGGCCTTCTCTACCGTTTTTTCCGCATGAACATCGCGGAATCCGCATCCCCCCAGGTATCCCTGATCCGCATGACTCCCACCATGCTGGAACGCTTCGCCTCTCTTGGCCCCCTGCCCCGATCCCTGGTCAGCGGCATGTCCTCCCTGGCCCCGCCCCGGACCGATGATGAAGATGAAGGATTCTCCGATATCCGGACCTGCGTCCGGCTGGAAGGTCTGCCCGATGAAACCCTGGCCGGAAATTTTCTACTCGGCCTTCGGGCCTTCCGCTTTGCCGCCAACCATGACCTGGCCATTGAACCCAACACCTGGATGGCCATTGTCCGTCTGGCCCAACCCATCCTCGCCTATGTGCCGGTTCGGGAAATCATGGAGGAATGGCGCAAGGTGAAGGCGGAAAACATGTGGAAATTCCTCCGCTTCCTCCTCGACAGCCACATCATGCACGGGTTCATTCCGGAAGTTGCCGCCTTGGACTGTATCCGCCAAATTAAAAATGATTCCGGGATGGAAGAAAGCGTTCTGGAGCATACCCTGCAATGTGTGCGCCTCTATCCCCAAGGGGAATTCCGCGACGACTGGCTGGGCGCCTTCGCCATACTCTTTCACGATGTGGGCAAACCGCACACCGCCGAATACTATCAGGGCCGCTGGACCTTCTATGAACACCATCGCATAGGGGCCAAAATTACCCGCAAGATCCTGCACCGCCTGCTCATGCTTCCGGAGGAGATCGATCTCGTCTGCCGTCTGGTGGGCAACCACATGCGTTTCCAGTTCATGATGACCGACAGGGGGATTCGCCGCTTCAAGGCCCAAGGCGAGCACCTCCGCCTCATGGAAATGGCCCGCGCCGGCATCATGGCCAGAGACGACAATTACACGGCCTTCAATCACAACAAAAAATATCTGGAACGGGCCGAAACCCCGGAACAGATGCTCGAACCCCTGCTGAACGGCAACGAAATCATGGAGGTCACGGGATTGACCCCGGGTCCCCAGGTTGGAGTCATCCGGAACGATCTTTTGAAAGCCCAGATCGCCGGCTCCGTCAGCACCCGGGAAGAGGCCGTCGCCTTTGCCCGCGCGCATGCGGATGCCGGAAATTCATGAGGAGGGACCCTCCATGTCCAGACCAGACGCCGGAAGCATCGACGCGGCCCTCAGGGCGTACGGGAATGTCCTCCCGGATCCGCGCGACCCCGCCCAGGCGGTGGTCTTCGGCACCTCCGGCCATCGCGGATCTTCCCTGAACGGCAGTTTCACCGAGGCCCATATCCTGGCCATTACCCAGGCAATCTGCGAACACAGAAAATCCCGGGGGATCTTTGGCCCTCTCTATCTGGGCAAAGACACCCATGCCCTTTCCGCTCCCGCCCAGGAAACGGCCCTGGAGGTCCTGGCAGCCAATGATATTGTCACCTTACTCCAGAAGGACGGGCTCCCTACGCCCACCCCGGTCATCTCTCAAGCCATTGTCGCCTACAACCGCAAGCGCGCCGGTACTGACGGCCCGGCTGACGGCATCGTGATAACCCCTTCCCACAATCCGCCCGAAGACGGCGGCTTCAAGTATAATGAACCCCACGGAGGTCCGGCCGGCACAGAGGTCACGGGCTGGATTGAAAAGCGCGCCAATGCCCTTCTGGCCGGCGGAAACCGGGAGGTCAGACGCGCGGCTTTTCCCCGGAAAAAAGACTGTATCCGGGAAACGGACTTCATAACTCCCTATGTGCGTGCCCTGGGCCGGGTCGTGAACATGACGCCCATAGCCGCCGCGGGCATTTCCCTTGGAGCTGACCCTCTGGGAGG
This sequence comes from Desulfovibrio sp., assembly GCA_031275955.1. GTDB lineage: Bacteria > Desulfobacterota > Desulfovibrionia > Desulfovibrionales > Desulfovibrionaceae > Frigididesulfovibrio. Next base: position 2,217 of record JAISNZ010000137.1, read on the forward strand.
CTCGTCGCTGCCCTATTGGGAACCCATTGCCGAACACTACGGCCTGTCCCTCACCGTGACCAACAAAAATCTCGATCCTGCCTTCTCTTTCATGCCGCCGGACCATGACGGCAAGATCCGCATGGATTGTTCCTCACCCTGGGCCATGGCCGGGCTAATTTCCCTGGCCGGCAAATATGATTTGGCCTTCGCCAACGATCCGGACGCGGACAGGCACGGAATTGTCACCCCTTCCGGCCTGATGCAGCCTAATGACTATCTCTGCGCCGCCGTCTGGTATCTGATCCGCAGCCGTCTGCGCTGGCCTGACGGAGCCAGGGTGGGAAAAACGGCCGTCACCACCAGCCTGCTCAACAAAATCTGCTCCTCCTTGGGACGGGAAGTCCAGGAAACGCCTGTGGGCTTCAAATGGTTTGTTCCCGGTCTTTCCTCGGGAACCCTGTTGTTCGGAGGGGAGGAAAGCGCCGGGGCGTCCTTCCTGTGCCTGGACGGCAGCGCATGGACCACGGACAAGGACGGTATCCTCCTGAACCTTCTGGCGGCGGAAATGACGGCTGTGCAGGAAAGAAACCCCGCCGAGATTTACGCCCATCTCGTCGAGCGCCTCGGCAGACCCTTTTATGCCCGCCGGGACGCCGCGGCCACGCCGGAACAAAAAAAGGCCTTCAAGACCCTGACACCTGAAGCCGTGAAGGCGCGGGTATTGGCGGGAAGCCGCGTCACCGGGGTCATGACCAGGGCTCCTGGCAATCAGGAACCCCTTGGCGGTCTGAAAGTGGTGACGGAAAACGGCTGGTTCGCGGCCCGGCCCTCGGGCACGGAAGACATTTACAAAATTTACGCGGAAAGTTTCGTCAGCGATGCCCACCTTAACGACCTGCAGACGGAAGCCCAGGCCCTGGTGAATTCCCTCTTCGGCTGAAAAGCGGCGTCACTTCTGGTTCTTTTTCCGTGAAGCCGCCGGGCTGTAGTGAAAGGTCAGACCTGCCTTTCCGTCTCCATCCGCCTTTCCGGCGGCCGCAATGGTGACTCTGCCGCCCTTGGCCAGTTTGCCGAACAAGATTTCGCCGGCCAGAGGATCTTCCACCTGTTCACAAAGCACCCTGGCCAGGGGCCGGGCGCCAAAGGCCGGATCATAGCCCGCCCTGGCAAGGGCGGACCGGGCGGCGGGGGTGAGAACAAGGGTCACCTTTTTCTCCTCCAGACCGGCGGCAATCTCGGCGATGAACTTCTCCACAATATGCCCCATAACCTTGGGGGACAAGGAAGCAAAAGGGACCAGGGCATCCAGGCGGTTGCGAAACTCAGGAGTGAAAAGCCGCTCCAGGGCTTTCCGGCCTTTTTCGGCCGATACCTGGCGGTCCCCGGCGGGAGAAACGGCAAAGCCGATGCTGCGGGAAGACATTTCAAAGGCCCCGGCATTGGTGGTCATGATCAAAATAATATTGCGAAAATCCGCCTTGCGCCCTGTGGTGTCAGTCAGGGTGGCATAATCCATTACTTGAAGCAATACATTAAAAATATCCGGGTGCGCCTTCTCCATTTCATCCAGAAGCAAAACCGCATGCGGGGTTTTGCGTACCGCCTCGGTCAGAAGACCGCCTTGATCAAAGCCCACATATCCCGGAGGGGCTCCAATGAGACGCGACACCGCATGTTTTTCCATATATTCCGACATGTCATAGCGTAAAAAGGCTACCCGCAGGGACGCCGCCAGTTGTTTGGCGAGTTCCGTTTTGCCAACGCCCGTGGGGCCGTAAAAGAGAAAGGCTCCCTGGGGACGCCCTTCCCGGTGAAAACCAGCTCTGGACCGCAGTACGGCGCGGGTGACGCACTTCACCGCGGCATCCTGCCCAAAGACCGCCTGCCGGAGAGTCTTTTCCAGGCGGCGCAAGGAGGCGGCGTCTTCCGAAGAGGCCCTGACCGAAGGGATGCGGGCTATACCCTCCACCACCCGTTCCACCTCGGGCACATCCACAAGAAGAACTTCCCGCGCCTGTGGAGCCGCGGCCTTGGGGATCGGGGCCAGGCGCCTTCCGGCTCCGGCATCGTCAAGAAGATCAATGGCCTTGTCCGGAAGTCGGGCTTCCGGAAGATAGCGCACGGAAAGGGTTATGGCCGCTTCCAAGGCTTCCGGAGTATAGCGCACTCCGTGATGCTCCTCATACCGGCCTTTCAATCCCTGGAGGATGGCCAGGCATTCCGCAAAGGAGGGTTCCGCGATGTCAATCTTCTGGAAACGGCGGGAAAAGGCTTTATCCTTTTCCAGGTGGTTGCGCATTTCTTCATAGGTGGTGGAGCCGATGCACCGGATTCCCCCCGAGGCCAGGGCGGGTTTCAGCAGGTTGGAGGCATCCAGGGAACTGCCGCTGACGGCGCCGGCCCCCACCAGGGTATGAATTTCATCCACGAAGAGGATGGCCTGGGGAATGCGGCGAAGGGCCGCCAAAACGGATTTGAATCGCCCCTCAAAATCCCCCCGGTATTTGGTCCCGGCCATCATGCCGCCCAGATCCAGGGCGAAGATTTTGGCCTTGGCAAAACCGTCCGGAACATCCCCTTGGGCGATGCGCGCCGCCAGACCCTCCACCAGGGCCGTCTTGCCTACGCCGGGGTCGCCGACGAAAAGAGGGTTGTTTTTGCGCCGACGGGCCAGAATTTGCAAGGCCCTCTCCACTTCCCGCGTCCGGCCGATGAGGGGATCAATCCCTCCCTGCCCGGCTTTGAGCGTTAAATCCACAGTGAAGGACTGCAGAGCCCTGGCGGCCGCAACCGCATTCTCTCCATCGGTCGCCGGGGACGCGTCGGAGGAAGCGTCTTTCTCGGAGAGAAATTCCAGAACATCCAGGCGGGTGATGCCCTGAGAGAGCAAAAAATAGGCGGCATAGGAATTTTCCTCATCCAGCAGGCTGGCCAGGACATCGCCTATGCCGGCGGATTCCTTCCCGGCGGAATGCATATGGCGTAACGTGCGTTGCATGACGCGCTGCAGGGCGAGGGTCTGAACGATTTCCCCCTCAGCTTCCAATGAGGCGGAAGAAACATGCTCTTTCAAAAAGACTTCCAGATCCCGGCGTAACGCCGGGATATTGACGCCGACTCCGCCAAGAATCATCCGCCCTGAATCCTCGGATAAAATGCCGTACAACAGGTGTTCCAGGGTGAAATATTCGTGTCCCCGCCTGTGCGCCTCCCCCACGGCAAGGGAAAAGGCGCGTTCCAGATGTCTGTCAAGCATTTGCTATTCTTCCTCCATACTGCAACGCAGAGGGAAACCCGCTTTGCGCGCCTTGTCGTGTACCCGGGAAATCCTTGTTTCGGCAATTTCCGCGGTATATACGCCGCAAACGGCCATGCCCCGTTCATGAACTGTCAGCATAATGGCAGTGGCCTCCTCCAGATTTTTATGGAAAATGGTCACCAGCACCTCCACCACGAATTCCATGGTGGTATAGTCGTCGTTATGCAGGAGGACGCGATAACGTCGTGGTTCACGGACAGCAACGTCCGTCTGAAAGTCTGGCCGGGTTTCGGAAGCAGTGCGCGCGCTCATGAATTCCATCCTGTGCAATACCGGGGCAAAACGCTCTCCGGCAACCCTCAAAAAATAAACCTCCTCCGCAGGGAACACAAGGGGACCTTCAGGCCCCTTTCCGGCCCTTGTGCGGAAAAAGCGCCTGCTGTATCCAGGCCAGGGTTTTCCCGCCGCCGGCGGTGTCCGGACAAATCAGCGGGTCATATCCCAGGCGTTCCGCCTGCGCCGCCCGGATGGTCTGGCCGGCCACCGGGCGAATCTGGCCGTTCAAATCCACCTCTCCCCAGATGACGGCCCGTTCCGGCAAGGGATGATCGTAATAGGAGGACAGCACCGCCGAGACTAAAGCAAGATCCATTCCAGGATCCGTCAGGCGCATGCCCCCTCCCGCCTTGGCGTAGATGTCCGCCTGGGCAAAGTTCAGGCGCAGACGTTTTTCCAGAACGGCCAGGAGCAAAAGCAGCCGGTTGACGTCAAAACCAAGAGCGGTGCGCCGGGGGATGGTCAGGTAGCTTTTTGTGACCAGGGCCTGAATTTCCACAGCCAGCGGACGCTGACCGTCCACCGCCATCAGCACGGCCGTGCCGGAAAGCGCGGCGTCCCGCGCTCCCAGAAAATAGGTGGAGGGGTCTTCCACCAGCTCCATACCCTGCCGGACCATTTGGAAGATCAGCAATTCCTGGTTGGGACCGAAACGATTCTTCCGCACCCGCAAAAAACGGAACAGTTGCTCCCGATCCCCCTCCAGGGCGATGACCGTATCCACCATATGTTCCAGAAGCCGCGGCCCGGCCAGATTGCCGTCCTTGGTCACATGCCCGACCAGAATCACGGTGGTGTCGCATTTTTTGCAGAACTCCACAATTTCCGTGGCCACGGCCCGCACCTGACTGACGTTGCCGGGCAGGCCTTCAGCCCTTGCGGACGTCAGGGTCTGAACGGAATCCACAATGAGCAGAGCCGGGGGGTCGGCGCCTTCAAGGGCGGGAAAGACGTCTTCCACCCGGGAGGTGGCCAGCGCATAGAGGGTGTCATGCAGGACGTCCAGGCGTTCAGCGCGGGCCCGGATCTGGGAGAGGGATTCCTCTCCGGAAAGATATACGGCCCCGCGTCCGCTTGCCGCCACTCTGCCGGCCACCTGCAGCAGCAAGGTTGATTTGCCGATTCCCGGTTCGCCTCCCACCAGAATGGCCGCTCCCGGCACCAGCCCCTGGCCCAGAACTCGATCCAGGGCCTTAAGTCCTGTGCTGAAAACCTTTTCCGAGACACCGGGGGCTTCAGCCAGGCGGACCACCTTCTCCGGCCGCGCGTTTGTGGAGAAAGGGACCGCACGCGGACGCGCAGCGACAGCTTCCAGGGTGTTCCATTGGCCGCAGGCCGGGCATTGCCCCTTCCATTGGGCGGAAGGGGCCCGGCAGGCGGTACACTGGTAGGTTTCACGTGTTTTGCTCATGGCGGGGCGCGACAGGAGGGAGAGAATCCTTTCCACACCCCGGCGAACGGCACTGCGGGGCGAAAACCGGCCTTATCCGGCGAGAGACTTCAGGCAGGCCGCAGAATGCGCATTACTGGGGGTCCCGGGCGTCAATGACCCTGACCCTGTAAGCGGCCAGACGATTCTCCGCCGAGTCGGAAAAAACCCCTTCCGGCAAATTTGGAAAGACCACCATAAAGGGAACCCTGCTGCCCGGCTGGATGTCCACATTATTGGTCAGGATGGAGACACGGTTGTTCAGGGCCTCTTCCAATTCCTTCTGGGTAAGCACCTTCAACTGGAACAGGGTCAGGGTAACGCCGCAAAGCTGCTGGGTCTGGGCCAGGATGTTTTTTTGTTCGTCATACAACAGGGCCTCCACCTGGATAAATTCCTTGGGAGAAGAAAATTTGTTGACGACCTCGCCCTGGATGACCACGAGGCGGTGCAGATTGTCGTTTTCCACTACAAACTGCGTCACGCCGTCCAAATCAAGGGAGCGGACCAGCTCCTCCTGTTCCTCCCGCCGTCGTTTTTCTTCCGCCGAGAGGCCGGCCGCGTTGTCCTTCCCGGTACCGCCGGAGGAAATCAGGGTGTCGCGGGCGAAAAAGAAACCGTACAGGGTATAGCCGCCATAGCCGATGCCGGCGAAACAGAGCAAAATAATCAACACAAGGACAAAATTCTTTTTCCGGCGGGACGGAGGGCCAGGGGGCAGGCCCGGCCGGCCGGGGGACTCTTCAGGAAGGGGCTCCAGCGCCCCCGCGCCGGCCGGTTCCGGGGTCCCGGGCATCCGGAAGACAAAAGAGCACTGGGAACAACGCGCCTTCCGGCCCGGCCGGTAGAGCTCGTCCGGCAGGGAAAAGGAGGTTTCACACTGGGGGCAGGTAACGATCATATGTGCCTTACGGGCCGGACAGGTTTCCCCAAAGTCCGGCCGGGAGTCTGTCCCGCCTGGGCGCCGGCGTCAATCGGGCCTGTGCTCTTTGTCAAAGGATGCCAGATAAATGGCCGGCAGGCCGCGAAACTGTTCCGCGTAATCCAGCCCATAGCCGACGATAAAACCGGAGGCCAGGGTAAAACCCGAAAAATCGATGGGAACATCCACTTCACGGCGTTCTTTTTTATCAATCAGGACAGCCAGGCGCAAGGATTTTGCCCCTCGCGCCGCCATCAGACGAAGAAGAAAATCCGCCGTAAGGCCGGAATCCACCACATCTTCTACAAGGAGAACATGTTTGCCGGCCACGGAGATTTCCACATCCTTGGTCAGATATACGTTCCCGGAGGAAAGGCTTGAGTCACCATAGCTTGCCGTACGAACAAAATCAATTTCCGGGTCGACGGTAATCCGTCTGACCAGGTCGGAAAAAAACATAAAGGCCCCCTTGAGCACGCAAACCATGACCAGGGGGGCTCCGGCGTACAGAGAATTGATGTCTTCCGCAAGTTCCCATACCCTCCGGG
>JAISNZ010000189.1 GCA_031275955.1 Desulfovibrio sp.
CGTGGGCCACCGGGTGGTCATGGGCGGCGAGGCCATCCGCGCCTCCTGCCTCATGGCTGAGCAGGCGAAAAGCATCGTCGCCGAACTCTCCGCTCTCGCTCCTTTGCACAATCCCGCCAATCTGCAAGGCATCGAGGTCGCGCAGGCCCTTTTGCCCCACGCCCCCTCCGTGGGAGTCTTCGATACCGAATTCCACGCCTCCCTGCCCCCCAAAGCCTTCATGTACGCCCTGCCCTACTCCTTGTATGAGCAACAGCGCATCCGCCGCTACGGCTTTCACGGCACTTCCCACCGCTTCGTCTCCCGCGCGGGCGCGCGCTTTCTCGGGAAAAATCCGGAGGACTTCAAGGCCGTCACCTGCCATCTGGGCAATGGATGTTCCGTCACCGCCGTGGAAAACGGCCTCTCCGTCGAAACCAGCATGGGACTGACCCCCCTGGAAGGGGTGATCATGGGGACCCGCTGCGGCAGCATTGATCCGGCTATCCTCCTTTTCCTGGGACGAGCCAGGGGTCTGGACTTCGCCGCCCTGGACGCCCTCCTGAACAAGGACAGCGGACTGAAGGGCATCTGCGGCCTGAACGACATGCGGGACATCCACGCCGCCCGCGCCAAAGGCGAGACAAAAGCCCAGCTCGCCTTCGACATGTTCTGCCACGGAATCCGCAAATATATCGGCGCCTATTGCGCTGTGCTGGGGCGCCTGGACGCCTTGATCTTCACCGCCGGCATCGGCGAAAACGACGATCTGGCCCGGGCCGCCATTTGCGCCGACCTGGGAATTCTCGGCATCGCCGTCGATCCGGCCAAAAACGCCCTGCGTTCGGCCAAAATCCGCGCCATCAGCCCGGACACATCCCCCGTGCCTGTCCTGGTGGTGCCCACCAATGAAGAACTGGCCATTGCCCAGGAAACGGTTGCCGTGCTGAATGGCGTTGCCATTAAATCATAATATATTGAAATAAATAGAAAACAGCGCCCCCCTCTTTTTCAGAAGCGGCGCGTCGGCCTTACGGCCGCTGTTTGCTGATTTCTGCGCAAATCAGTAACGGGAAAAGGAGAATCCATGCCCGGCATTGATGCGGAAAATATCGCCCGGTTCAAAAAAAACGCCGCCGCCGCGGCCGTAACGGTGGTGGAAACGAAGACCCTGCGCCAGGCCGTTGCCTACGCGCTGGATCTGTGCGCAAAAAAGCCCCCCCGCGAGCCTCTCCCGACAGAGCCTCTCCATCCGGCGGAATCGCCTTCCCGCCGGGAGGAAGGGACGGAAAGAATCCTTGCGGCTCCGGGGCTGGATGCGAAAAATGCCGCCTTGCTGGACACGCTCGGCGCCAGGAGGGATCTGCGCATTCTCCGCAAGGGTCTGCGCGCGTACCCGGCCGGCATTGACCTCGGCCTGGTCCTGGCCGAGGCGGGCATCGCGGAGAGCGCCACCTGCCTGGTGGACGCCACGGACGAGGATGTGCGCCTGGCCACCATGCTCTGCGAAATCAGCGTCCTCATTCTCAAAAAATCCGCCGTCGCCGCGACTCCCCATGATTGCGCCTCCTTCCTGACGGAACGTCTGGACAGGGACGCCGCCTATCTGGCCTGTATTTCCGGACCCAGCAAAACCTCGGATATTGAGCGGGTTCTCGCCACCGGGGTACACGGCCCTCTGGAACTGCACGTCGCCCTGGTGGAAGGTTAGCCATGCAAAACGCAAAAACCATGAAAGACTTCCACCGGGATCTCGCCTCGGCCCTGGACGATGATTTCCTGCGCTCCACTCTGGACGCTTTTGCTCTGGCCTACCGTACGGGACGGGCGGAGGTCTTCGCCGATATGGACGAGCCGGCCCTTGTCGCCGCTGTGGCCGGAGCCAAGGACGCCGCCCTGGACAAACTGGAAGATCTGTACCTCCGGTTCCGCTCCGAGGCGGAAAAACGGGGCGTCGTTGTCCACCGCGCCGCCACGGCCGCCGAAGCCAACGCCCTTATTGTCCGCATCGCCCATGACGCGCGCTGCCGCGCCATTGTCAAGGCGAAATCCATGACCACGGAGGAAATCCGCCTTTCCACGGCTCTGGAGGACGCCGGCCTTGAGGTGGTGGAAACAGACCTTGGCGAATGGATCACCCAGCTGCGCCGCGAAGGCCCCACGCACATGGTTTTGCCGGCCATTCACCTCTCCCGGCACCAGGTTGCCGAACTCTTCGCCCAGGTGACCCAAACCCCGCACCCCCCGGACATCGGCACCCTGGTCAAAGTGGCCCGCCGCGCCCTGCGCCCCAAATTCACGGCGGCGGACATGGGCATCACCGGCGCAAACTTCGCCGTGGCGGAAAATGCCGCCATCGGCCTGTGCACGAACGAGGGCAACGCCCGTCTGGTCACGACCCTGCCCCGCGTCCATGTCGCCCTTGTCGGGCTGGAAAAACTCGTCCCCACCGTGTCCGAGGCCCTGGACATCGTCCGCATCCTGCCCCGCAACGCCACCGCCCAGGCCGTCACCGCCTATGTCACCTGGCTGACGGGGCGCCCCACCCCGAATCAGGAACGGCATATCGTCTTCCTGGACAACGGGCGCGCCGCCCTCGCCAAAGATCCCGTCTGCCGCCAGATTTTGCGCTGCGTGCGCTGCGGCGCCTGCGCCAATGTCTGCCCTGTCTACCGCCTGGTGGGCGGGCACAAGATGGGGCACATCTACATCGGGGCCATCGGCCTCATCCTCACCTACTTCTACCACGGACGGGAAAAAGCCCGGCACCTTATCCAGAACTGTATAGGCTGCGAAGCGTGCAAACAGGTCTGCGCCGCCGGCATTGACCTGCCCGCCGTTATCCGGGAAATCCGCTCCCGGCTTCTGGAAGAGGAAGGCGCTCCCCTGGAGAATACCCTTCTGGCCAAGGTCATGACCAGCCGCCGGATCTTCCATGCCCTGCTGCGTTTCGGCAAATGGGCGCAGCGTCCTCTGACCGGAGGGACTCCCTATATCCGCCACCTGCCCGACATTTTCCGCAAAAGCCAGGGATTCCGTTCCCTGCCCGCCATTGCCGGCGCCCCCTTCCGCGTCCGCTGGCCCTCTTTGCCCAAACGCTTCGACGGACGCGTCCTCGTAGGCCTCTTCGCCGGCTGCGCCCAGGACTTTGTCTATCCCGAACAGCTTGAGGCCGCCATCACCGTCCTCAACGCCCACGGCTGCCGCGTGGACTTCCCCCTGAAGCAGAACTGCTGCGGCCTGCCCCTGCACATGCTCGGCGAACGCGACGCCGCCCGCGCCCTTGCCCGGGAAAACATCCGCGCCTTTGACGCCGCCCGCTTCGATCACATCCTGACCCTCTGCCCCAGTTGCGCCTCCCATATCAGACACGCCTACCCCCGCCTCCTGGCGGATGACCCGGGAGCCGGAACCGGCGTCCAGCAGTTCGCCTCCCGCATCCGCGACTTCAGCTCCTTCCTTGTCGATATCCTCGGCCTTTCCTCCGCAACCATCCGGCAATCGGAACAGAAAATCTGCTATCACGCCTCCTGCCACCTCTGCCGGGGGCTCTCGGTCACCCGCCAGCCGCGCGAACTCCTCACCCTGGCCGCGACATACGTCCCGACCGAGGAAGAAGACTCCTGCTGCGGTTTCGGCGGATCCTATTCCCTCAAATTTCCCGAAATCTCCCGCAGGATTCTGGACCGCAAACTGTCCCGCTACGAGCAGTCCGGCGCGGATATCCTTGCCGTCGACTGTCCCGGTTGCATTATCCAGTTCCGGGGAGGCGAGGAACAACGGGGCAACAGACTCCGCGTCCTTCATATCGCGGAAATCATTGCAGGAAATCTGAAACAGGAGAACGGGGATCGCAACGGGTGACGGCGGTTCCGTAGAGCGGTTCAGGAATGAAACGAGGGAACCGCCCGGCAGGGATTTGCAGGCAAATTCTTGCCGCGAAACAGGAGCGGGCGGGCCTTGCCCGCCGCAAGCGAACTAGCGTTCATTGCCATAGGGAAAGGAAACGGCCTATCCGTCGGCAGGCTCCTCAAAGCAGAATTCCACCGTGAATCCCCCGTCGGGGGTGGTGAAGGGAATGGCGATGACAGGACTGCGGGAGACATGCCGGATGGTGTGCCCGTCGCCGATGATGATGGTCGGGGTGGACCCGCTGAGGGTCAGGCCGAGCTCCCTGAGTCCGGCCCTGGCCTGACCGGAAACCATGTTGGTCATTTCGCCCACGGCGTCCTGAATGTCCTGGAGGGCATCCTGGATGTCCTCTCCCAGCATCCCTTTCACCAGGGCCACGGCGCAGGGTTTTGTGAACGAGACGGCAATGGATCCCGTCCTGTCGCCGGTGACGCCGACGATGGCGGAAACGTCACCCTCGGCAACGACGCCCTTCTTGACGTAGGGAGTCCCTGCGGAGGCATTGATGCCGGCCATGAGCGACAGGATTTCAATGGTGGATCTCACGAAGGGACGGGCGATATCAAGGTTGGAAAGCATGCGGCCCCCTGGGCTTTTCCGGGAATGGGGAACAACGCCGGGATTGTCTCCTGACAAAGTATAAAACAGGAGAACGAAAAAAGGCAATTGCGATAATAGGCAAAAAACCTTCCTCCGTAGGAGGGAAAGATGCGCCTGACGGTTATCGGCGGCGGCAGTTGGGGCACAGCCATGGCGAATCTGATGGCGGGCAGAGGGCATGACGTCCATATCCTGATGCGGGATGCCCGGGCGGCCCGCGTCCTGGAAGAAGCGCATGAAAACCCCCGCTATCTCCCGGGATTCGCTCTGGAAAAGACCTTGCGCGCCGGCGTCTCGGCGGAGCGCGCCCTGCAAGGGGCGCGCCTGTGTCTGCTGGCCGTGCCCGCGCAGCATCTGCGAGAGGTCCTGCTCTCCCTGGCGTCCTGGGTTCCGGCGGATGCGACTCCCGTCTGCCTCAGCAAGGGAATTGAACAGGGAACCCTCGCGCCCATGAGTACGGTGGTGCAAGAAGCCTGGCCGATCCAGGCCGGGCGGTACGCCATTCTTTCGGGCCCCTCCTTCGCCCGGGAGGTGCTGGAAGGGAAACCCACAGCCGTTGTCCTGGGCTGCGCCGACCCGGTCCTGGCGGCAAGTCTGCGCGAAGCTCTGTCCACCCCGCTCTTCCGGGTGTATTCCAGCCCGGATGTTCTGGGAGTGGAGCTAGGCGGAGCGATGAAAAACGTTATGGCCATTGCGGCCGGGATATGCGACGGCCTGCGGCTCGGGCATAACGCCCGCGCCGGGCTGATTACCAGAGGGCTGGCGGAGATAAGCCGGCTGGGACAGGCGCTGGGCGCTAACCAGGCCACCTTCATGGGCCTTTCCGGCCTGGGGGATCTTGTCCTGACCTGCACAGGGGATCTCTCCCGCAACCGCCGGGTGGGGTTACGTCTGGCGCTGGGCGAGGATCTGTCCCGCATAACCGCCCAACTGGGCACGGTGGCGGAAGGGATCGAGACCGCCGGCTCCATCTGCGACCTGGGAGAACGGCACGCCGTTGATCTGCCTCTGGCCCGCGCCGTGCGCACGGTCCTGGCCGGCGGCTCTCCCGTGAATCTGACACGGGAACTGATGGCCCGGGCCTTGCGGGATGAATAGCCGCCATGGAAAAACCAGATCTCAGCCGTTTTCCTTCCACCCCGGGCGTCTATCTCTACAAGGACGCTTCCGGGCGCATCCTCTATGTGGGCAAGGCCAGGAGACTCCGCCAACGCCTGGCGTCCTATTTCCGGGATCCCGCCGGCCTGACCAGGAAGACCAAAGCCATGCTGGCCCAGGCCGTCTCCATCGACATCCTGCGCACGGGCACGGAGAAGGAGGCCCTGCTTCTTGAGGCCGGGCTGATTAAAAAGCACCGGCCCCGATATAATATTCTCCTGCGCGACGACAAGGAATACCTCCTTTTCCGCATCAACCGGGATCACCCTTTTCCCCGGGTGGAAATTCTACGCCGCCGCACAGGGGGAAAAGGCCTCAAAAACGCCGTCCTTTTCGGGCCATTTTCCTCCGGGGGCGCGGCCAGAGAGACCTGGAAGCTGCTGCACAAATTCTTCCCCCTGCGCCGCTGCGCTGATCGGGCCTTTGCCAACCGGACCCGGCCCTGTCTCTATTTTGACATGCGGCAGTGCCCGGCCCCCTGCACCCGGCCCGTCTCCCGGGACGATTACCAGGCCACCCTCAAAAAGGTGGAGCTCCTTCTCTCCGGACGCTCGCGCGAACTCGTGGCCGCCCTTTCGGCCGAGATGCAAAAGGCCGCCGAATCCCTACGCTTTGAAGACGCCGCCCGCCTGCGCGATCAAATCCAGGCTGTGCGGCGCACCCTGGAACGCCAATCCGTTGTCCTGGCCGAAGGCGCCGATCTGGACGTTCTTGGCGTGATCCAGGTCCCCGAGGGTCTGGGGCTGGGCATTGTCTTCATCCGCGACGGCCTGCTCCTGGACGGGCGTTCCTTCTTCTGGCCGGGCCTGACCGTGGAGGATACCCCCGAACTCGTCACCGGCTTCCTGAGCCAGTTCTATCTGAATCAACGCGCCCTGGGCGAGTCCATCCCCCCCCGCGTGGTCGTGCCCTGGCTACCTCCGGAGGACTCTCCTTCCGGCGAGGAAGACGCCGATCTGGCCGCCCTCACCGCCGCCCTGGCCGAATACCGGGGAAACCCCGTCCTTCTTTCCCGCCCGCGCAACCCGGACGAGGATAATCTGGCTCTGATGGCCGCAGCCAACGCCCGTGAAGCCCTCCGGTCCAGCACCATGCCCGCCATGGCCGATCTGCTGGCCGAACGCCTGCATGCCCCCGCCCCCCTCCGCCACATTGAGGCCGTGGACATTTCCCATACCGGCGGACGCCAGACCCGGGCCGGCCTGGTGGTCTTTCAGGACGAGGAGCCCATCCCCGGCGCCTTTCGCCAGTATGATCTGGAGGAAATGCTCGCCAACCGGAAGGCCGACCCGGGCGACGACTACGCCGCTCTGGCCGCCTGGGCGGAACGCCGCGCGGAAAGCGGCCCCCCCTGGCCGGATCTCCTGCTCATCGACGGCGGGAAAGGACAACTCGCGGCCGTAAGCCGCGCCTTCGCGGACCGCGGCCTGGCCGGAACCTTTCTCCTGGCCTCCATCGCCAAGGCCCGTGACGCGGAGGGCCGGGCCGACCGCCGCGCGGGAAACACCGGCGACCGCATCTTCCTTCCCGGTCGCGCCAACCCCCTGCCCATCGCCCCCGGCTGCCCGGAGCTTCTCTTCCTCCAGCGCATCCGGGACGCCGCGCACAACTTCATCCTGGGACGGCACCGCAAAGCCCGCGCCGCCCATGCCCTTTCCGGCGAACTCACCCGCCTGTCCGGCGTGGGTCCCGTCATCGCCCGCCGCCTCTTTGAACGCTTCGGTTCCCTGGCAGCCATGTCTGAAGCCGGACCGGACGCCCTGGCCGCCGTTCCCGGCCTGGGATCTGTCCGCGCCCGCCTGATCGCCGATCGCCTGGCTTTACTCATGGACAAAAAGAAGGCATAACCTCCCGCACAATCAGGCAAAGCCGCCTGCCCGGATCAAGGAGCCTTTCGTGGACGCCGCCGCCCGTTTTCGCGCTTTCTGCCGTCTGGTAAGAATTGAGCATTCCATCTTCGCCCTGCCCTTCGCCTATTCCGGCGCCTTCCTGGCCCGGAACGGACTACCCTCCGCGGAAATCCTCCTCGCCCTGACCATCGCCATGGTGGGCATCCGCTCCTTCGCCATGGGCGTCAACCGCATCCTGGATCTGCCATTTGACGGCAAAAATCCCCGTACCGCCAACCGCCCTCTGGTCACCGGAGAAATCACCGTCCGGCAGGCCTGGATCTTCTGCGGAGTCATGGGCGCCGTATTCATCGCCGCCTGCGCCGCCCTGAACTCCCTCTGCCTCGCCCTTTCCCCCCTGCCCCTGATCCTGGCCGTCTTCTACAGCTACACCAAACGCTTCACCTGGCTCTGCCACTTCGTTCTCGGGGCCGTTATCGGCCTCGCCCCCGTCGCCGGCTGGCTCAGCGTCTCCCCCGCCTATGCCCTGCCTCCCCTTCTCCTGGGCCTGGGCGTCACCTTCTGGATCGCCGGCTTCGACATCCTCTACGCGGGGATGGACATCTCCTTTGACCGCGAACAGGGCCTTTTTTCGCTGCCCGCCCGCTTCGGCCCTGAAACCGCCTTTGCCCTCGCCGCTTTCTCCCACGTCAATACCATCCTTTTTCTCTTGCTCACCGCCCTCGCCTGTTCCCTCTCCTTCGGCTGGCACCTCTGCCTTGCCCTTTCCGCCGCCATTCTTTTCCGGGAGCATCGCATCGCCAAAACCGCCTCCCCGGATCGGCTCCGTCTGGCCTTCGCCATGAACGGACCCATCTCCCTTCTCCTTCTTCTGGGAACAATTCTGGGGATATTCTGGCCTTGAAAGGTCCGAACGGCGAGGTTGAGGAGTCCAGCGGGGAAAGATCCCAAAATTCAGAGGAATGGTAGCAGGATGGTAGCACAACCAAAAAGGGTTTATCTCTCAACGAGAGATAAACCCTTGATTTTTCTGGCGCGCCAGGAGAGATTCGAACTCCCGACCTACAGGTTCGTAGCCTGTTGCTCTATCCAGCTGGGCTACTGGCGCGCGTGGCCTGCCTTATACGCGGTCCCTTTCCGGGCGTCAAGGTGTCGCTAGCCATAATGTCGCTAGCCATAATCCGCCACCCTTTTGGCCAATGGGAGGGAAACTGGCCGAAGACGCTTTCCGAAAGGACAGAATTGATGCCTTGAGGCCGCGCGCAAGCCTGAAAATAGGGATCTTCGACGTTTGACGTGGATTTCATCTGAAAGCCAGCATGGGGGCTCTTTTGCCAGGAGCCATCAAAGCCTTCGGCCACAAAGGCAAACGTGGTCATTGCCACCGGCTCGCTTTTCTCCTCATGGAAAATGCTTTTCACAAATATTAACGGGAGCACTTATTGTTGGACATGCACGTTCATTGGGAATAACGCCCGTATGCGTTTCAAGCGGCCACAGCGCGGAAAGTGTTCAATAATAGATGCTCCCAGTAATAACAGTTCCAAAAAAGGTTTCAGGCAGTCGCAGGGCCTGTTTTCCCTTAATAAAGCAAAGCAATTCAATGAGATGAGAATGATCTCCCAAGGCACGCCTCTCAGCTTCCTCAATTCCACACTGAACGTCGAAGAACCATATTTTTTACCGGGCATCCGCCGCGCGGACGGTGCCGCGCCATGCTTCGCACCGCCAAGGCATTTTTTCTGCATATCCAATGTGAATGGGCGCGTGCTCTATTCCGGTCCGGAAGGCATCCGTTCCCCCCATCCGCCGCCGAGGGCCTTGAACAGGCTCACAGCGGCGTTCAGACGCGCCAGAGACACCGTGACGCGCGCGTCCTGAGCCGTCAGCAGGGTGCGTTGGGCATCCAGCAAACTCAGGAAATCCGCCGAGCCTTCACGGTACTGCACCCGAACAAGGCGATAGGCCTCACGGGCTTCCTGCTCGGCAAGGCCTCTCTTTTCTTCTTCCTGAAGCAGAAAGGTGTTGGCCGCAATCGCGGTATCCGTTTCCAGAAAGGCAAAAAGCGCCGCCTGCTGGTAGCGCGCAACCAGCTCTTCCCTGCGGGCCAGGGCGGCCTCATGCCGGGCCGCAAGCCGCCCGCCCTGAAAAATCGGGGTGACCAGCGAAGAGACAAGGGCATAGAGCGTGCTGTCAGGCCTGAACAGGCTGTGGAATTCGTCGCTTTGCCAACCGCCCTGCGCGGTAAGGTTGACCAGAGGCAAAAAGGCGGCTCTGGCCGGGCCGATGTCCGCATTTGCCGCCTTGAGCGAGGCTTCGGCCGCCAGGATGTCGGGTCTTCGGAACAGCAGGCTGGAGGGCAGGCCGGCCACGACAGCTGGGGGCGTCAGGATCGTGATGGACTCGGAGGACATCAGGCGATCCAGATCTTCGGGAGCGCTTGCCGCTCCCAGAAGGTTGTTCAGGGCGTTTTTCGCGGCCTGCTCCTGCCTTGCCAAATCCTGCGCCCGGGCATGCATGGAGGCGACATCGCCGCGCTGACGGGCAAGATCGAGCCGTGTCGCGGCGCCTGCCCGTTGCTGTTTCTCCATGTAGGCCAGGGTCTGCCGCGCTGCGGACAGAATGTCCCGCTGCAGGGCAAGCCTTTCCCGCAGGGCCAGCAACTGGAAGTAGGCGATGGCGGTATCCGACTCAAGGCTGAGGCCGATGCCCCGCCAGTCGTTGAGCGTTGCTTCGGCCGCGAATGCGGCGCTCTCCGCCTGGGAACGCACCCTTCCCCACAGGTCCAGTTCATAGGAGGCCTGGAAACCCCCTGAAACGGCGTCCGTCAGGGCAAAAGCGCCAGTCGAGCCCGGATGCGACCCCGCGCGGGAGACCGCCCCCTCCGCGCCGATCCAAGGAAAAAGGGAGGCGCGCGCCTCTTTGGACTGCGCGATTGCCTGGGCAAGCCGCCGACCGGAAGCCGCGAAATCGCGGTTTTGCGCCCTGGCTTCCCTTTGCAGCAAGACCAGAGCCCTGGAGTTGAACCCGGCCCACCAGCCGTCGTTTTCCGCAGCCTCAAGGGCACTGCCGTTCCGAGTCCAGGATGCGGGAGCGGCATTCGGCAGCCGGGAATCAGGGCGCACATAAACCGGAGCCAGGGAACAGGCCGGCAAAAACGCCGCAAGCTGCACAAAAAATAGTCCCGCGGGCAACAGTTTCATCTCATTCTCCGGTCCGGTTGTTTCCCCGCGCCTTGCGCAGGGGGAAAACCACCGCGCGGCGGGAGCGCAGCAGGCTGCCGGCCTTTCATCCTTCTCTCCGGTTCGCGGCGGCAATCCACGGACGCTTTGACAGCCATATCTTGAAGAAAATCAGCGCAGGAGCGGCAATAAAAAAAAGAAGAACAAGGGCAAAAAAGGATTCATTATAGGAAAGCGTATTGCCTTGCAGGTTCAGGCTCCGGCGCAGAAAAACCAGAGCCGCCTGCCCGGCCCCGTCCGGTTCCATCCCCCGGCTCTGCAACGCGGCCTGCACGCTTTGCAGTCTTTCGGACAGGAGAACCCCGCCGCTTTCCAGGCGGGACGACAAAATGGAGATATTGGCCGCATTCTGGTGGTCCAGATAGCGCTGGAGAAAGGCGACTCCGAAAAGACCGCCGAATTGGCGCTGCGCCGTAAAGAGCGCCACCCCCTGCGCGATCCGGCTGCCCGTGAGCCCTCCCAAGGCATAAAGGGTCAGGGAAAGAAACAGAAAACCGAGACCGGCTCCCCTGATCAGCAGGGGAAGGAACAGATCCGCGCTCCCGCTCGCGCTGGTTGATCCGGAGAGCAGCCACATTCCGGCCATAATCAGGACAATCCCCAGCGGAACCGTCGCCAGCGGGTTGATCCGCGACAGGCTGACCAGCAGGGCGGTCAGGACCAGCGTGGCGAGGAAGGCCGCTCCGCCCGGCGCGACCAGCGCGCCCGCTTCGCTTGCGGTAAAGTCCAGGACGTTGAGGCTGAACCCCGGAATGAGCCATGCGCTGCCGAAGAGCGCCGCCCCCGCAACGAAACTGATCGTGAACCCGAAACAGAATTCCTGGTTGTCAAATGCGCAAGGGCCGGCCCGGGCCTGTTTCCGGGTCAGAACAGCCCGGCGCAGGACGCAGGCCAGGAGGGCCGCGAAACCGAAGGCGGTCATGCCGATGATCTGCGGCGCTTCAAACCAGTTCCAGCGGCTTCCCTCCTGCGCGATATAGGTGAGGCAGACGGATGCCCCCGCAAAGAGGAGAAAACCGGGGACGTCAAGCCGCCTTGCGCCCGAACAGGCCGGAACTGCGGGAATGGCGGCCAGGACGATGACGGCGGCCAAGCAGAGCGCTGCGGCGCTGAGAAAGATCGCCTCCCAGGCCAGGACATCGACCATCCGGCCCTGAATAAAGGAAACAAATGTGGCCGGGGCGACAACCGCCCCGAAAGCGAAGAAAAGCTGCGCCAGCGGCTGCTGTTTTCGCTTGAGCAGGGCGAAGAGCAGGGTTTGTCCCCCGACAAGAAGGATGCCGCCCGCCGCGCCCTGCGCCGCCCGGAAGAACAGGAGGGGGAACAGGCTGCGCGTACAGGCCATGGCGAGGCTGAAGACCGCCAGGACAGCGCCGGCCGCCCGCAGGACCCGAAGCGGCCGGAAGCGGGAAAACAGCGCGGGCGTCAGCAGAAATCCGCACAGTTTGGCGGCGATGTAGCCCACATCCAGCC
>JAISNZ010000211.1 GCA_031275955.1 Desulfovibrio sp.
ACGAAATGAGGGGGTTCGGGGCCGTCCGTCCCGCGCGAAAACGCGGGCGGACAGCATCTGAAACGATATGCCCCCCGACGGGGTTCGGGGCGGAGCCCCGATAAATCAGCGCTTCCTTAGAGATTGTATTGAAAAATTATCCAGGCCCTGCTAATTTATGAAAAGGAATACGATAAGAAAGTAAGGTGGTCCCGTATCAGGCTGCCTTTATCCAGTCCTTGTCATAACACATATCCGGGGTTATCCCTCCCAGGCTGCTGTGAGGCCGGAGCGGCGGCGGAAATGCCCGCTTTGACCCCGGGGGGAGAACCGGGTATAAACAAGGAGGCCTTCAAGCACAATCCGGCAGGGACCAGAGGCATGCTATACCGGGAACTGTATGCGCAGTTGAAGGGGAAGGCGGACTTTCGGGCGGATCAGGTCTCTCTGGGCTGCGGTCTGGTCATGCGCAATTATGATTTCCGGTCCCGCATCCGGATCTCCCTGGGCGCCGGCAATCCGCCGGGCGACGAGAGTCCTCCCGGGGGGCTTGAGGCCCGGGTTGACCGGCCGGATGAGGAAATTGAGGAAAATCTGCGTTTCCGCTACCCCGTCCTCCTGCCTGAGGGCGTGCGCAAAGCCGGGCGGATGATCCTGCTGCTGCACGGCCTGAACGAAAAGCAGTGGGACAAGTACCTTCCCTGGGCCGCCCATGTCGCCGCCCGGACGGGCAAGGCGGTGGTTCTCTTTCCCATCGCCTTCCACATGAACCGCGCCCCCGCCCTGTGGAGCGACCCCCGCGCCATGCACAGGCTCGCCGGGGAGCGCAAGGCCAAATATCCCCTGATCCGGGATTCCTCCCTGTCCAATGTCGCCCTCAGCATCCGGCTGCAGCGCAGACCACTGCGTTTTGTCCAGTCCGGCCTGCAAAGCTATTACGATATCCTTGACCTTGCGGACACGGTGAGACGGGGCGAACACCCGGCCCTGGAAGCGGAAGCCGGCATTGACATCCTCAGTTACTCCATAGGCGCCTTTCTGGGAGAGATTCTGATGATGACCAACGCCAACGGCTATTTTTCCCAGTCCCGCTATGCGGCCTTCTGCGGCGGGCCGGTTTTCAACCGCCTCTCCCCGGTTTCCAAATTCATCTTGGACAGCGAGGCCGACGTGCGCCTCTATTCCTGCCTGCAGGCACACCTCGAAGGCCACATGAGGGGCGATCCCTCTGTGCGGCGCGTCTTTGACGGCTCCCTTGAGGAGGGCCTGAATTTCCGCAGCCTGTTGACCTACCGCAAGGATTTGCCCTACCGCGAGGAAAAGCTGCGGGCCATGCGCCAGCGCCTCTATGCCGTGGCCCTCGCCCGGGACGAGGTCGCGCCCGCCTATGAGGTCGCCCAGACCTTGCGGGGCAGCAGGGGAGATCTGGGCGTCCGGGTGGACCGCCTGGACTACCCCTACCCGTACCGGCATGAGGACCCCTTTCCCCTGCACCCCGGCATTGCCCGCGAGGTGGACGCCTGTTTTCGGAAGACCTTTGATCGGATCAGCGGCTTTTTGCGCTGACAGGGAAGCGCGGATGCGCCGGGGGAGTTTAAGGCGGCAAGGCCCGACTCCCCCGGCGCGTTCCTGTTTGATCGATGCTGAAAAAGTCGAAGACGTCTTTTTCAGACTATCTATTTGAGTTCGGCCATGACCCGGTTGAGTTCCTGGGCCATTTGCGACAGTTCCTGGACGGCGGCCGAAGCCTGGACCATGCCGTCCGCCGTTTCCCCGACAACCTGATTGATTTCCTCAATGGCCCGGTTGATCTCTTCGGAGGTGGCGCTCTGCTCTTCAGCCGCCGTGGCGATGGAGGTCACCACGGAGGAGTTGGCGGTGGCCAGATTGACGATTTCCGTCAGGGCCTGACCGGAGGTGTTGGCCAGCGAGGTGGCTTCGGTAATCGCCTTGGCCGCCTCGCCCACCTCCTGAATGTTGGTCCGGGCGGAATGCTGGATGGCCGTGATGTTGGCCCCCACTTCCTGGGTGGCGGACATGGTCTTTTCCGCCAGCTTGCGGACCTCGTCGGCCACCACGGCGAAGCCGCGCCCGGCTTCGCCGGCGCGGGCCGCCTCAATGGCCGCGTTCAGGGCCAGCAGGTTGGTCTGGTCGGCGATGTCGGAGATGACGTTCATCACCCCGCCGATGCTTTCCGCCTGGGTGCCCAGTTCCTGCATGTTCGTCTGCAGGGTTGAGGCCACCTTGTTCACCAGGTTGATGGACTGCACCACCTGGTTGACCAGCCCGGCTCCGTCGGAGGCCTTGTTCTTGGTCAGCTCGCTCTGCTCCGAGGCCTGGCCGGCGTTGCGGGCCACCTCCAGCACGGTGGAATTCATCTCGGTCATGGCCGAGGCGGTGGATTCCACGCGGCTGCGCTGCATGTCCGCCCCGCGCGAAACCTGTTCCACCTGGGCGGAGAGCTCTTCAGAGGCGGCGGCCACCCTGTTGGAAATGGAAGCCGCCTGATTGGCCACGCTGACGATCTTCCGCTCCGTCTGTCTGATGGCGGTCAGGTCGGTGAGCAGCTCCAGCAGGGAGGTCAGCTTGCCTTCCTTGTCCAGCATGGGGATGACCGTGTAGCTCACGTCCAGGTCCTTGCCGGAGGGATGGGCCTTTGTCTCGGCGCTGGC
>JAISNZ010000219.1 GCA_031275955.1 Desulfovibrio sp.
ACGAAATGAGGGGGTTCGGGGCCGTCCGTCCCGCGCGAAAACGCGGGCGGACAGCATCTGAAACGATATGCCCCCCGACGGGGTTCGGGGCGGAGCCCCGATAAATCAGCGCTTCCTTAAAGTGTGCCGAGAACAAAGGCTGACTCTTTGTCCCTGAGGGGGAAGAAGATCCTTCTGTCGCGGCTGTGCGGACGCGCTCTCGCGGGCAAGAGGCAGGGCCTGTTTCACGTGGAACACTGTCATTTGAAAAAGGAAGTCCCCGTGTCCAGAATTATTGCGATTGCCAATCAAAAGGGCGGCGTTGGCAAAACAACAAGCTCCATCAATCTGGCCGCGGCCTTGGCGGTCATGGAAAAGCGCGTGCTTTTGGTGGATTGCGACCCCCAGGCCAACTCCACCAGTGGTCTGAACATTAGCGTAGGCCCGTACAGTCTGTATCCGACCTTTTTCCAGCCGGAGCTTGCGGAACAGGCCATTCATAAAACCGCCAGCGAATTTTTGTCCGTTCTCCCTTCCACAACGGATCTGGTGGCGGTGGAGATGGAACTGGTGGACAAGATCGGCCGGGAATACTACCTTGCGGAAATCATCAAAACGCTGGAAAATCGCTATGACTATATTATCCTCGACTGCCCCCCCTCCTTGGGGCTGATCACCCTGAATGCCCTCTGCGCGGCCAAAGAGCTGCTCATCCCCTTGCAGTGTGAATTTTTTGCCCTGGAAGGCATTGTCAAACTTTTGCATACCTATGAACTGGTCAAGAAACGCTTGAATTTCTCTCTGGCTCTTCTGGGCGTTGTTCTGACCATGTATGATATGCGCAATAAACTCACCCGTCAGGTGAAGAATGAGGTTCGCAAGTGCTTCCCGGATCATCTCTTTGAGACGGTGATTCCCCGCAACGTGCGCCTGTCCGAAGCCCCCAGCCACGGCAAGTCCATCATTCATTATGATATCAAATCCAAGGGCGCGGATGCCTATCTGGCCCTGGCCAAGGAAGTGATTTTGCGCAAACCGCGCAAGGAGGCCTGAAGGCCTTCGCCGGGCTCCGCCGCGGGGCGCGGGTTTTTTGCGAAAAATGCCGCCGGATCAAAACTGCGGGAGGCCGTTTTGATCGCAAATCCGAAGTACAGGAGATCGCTATGGCAGCCAACCAGATGGGACTCGGCAGAGGCCTGGATGCCCTGATCCGGCAGACCGGCGAGGCGGAAACGCCCCTTGCGCCGGAACGGAAAGTCGCGATTGCGGATCTTGTCCCCAATCCGCACCAGCCGCGACGCCGTTTTTCGGAAAAGTCCCTTCAGGATCTGGCGCTCTCCATTCGCAGTCAGGGACTTCTGCAGCCCCTTCTGGTCCGCCCTCTGGACGGTCAACCCGGAAAATACGAGATTGTCGCGGGGGAACGCCGCTGGCGCGCCGGTCAACTGGCCGCCCTGCGGGAAGTGCCCGTTGTCATCCGCCATTTTTCCGATCTGGAAACCCTGGCCGCCGCCCTGATCGAAAACCTGCAGCGGGAAGACCTCAACCCTCTGGAAGAGGCTCAGGGCATCCAGAGACTGAAGGAAGAATTCGGCCTGAGCCAGGAAGATCTGGCCGCGCGCCTGGGGAAAAGTCGTTCCGCCATTGCCAACAGCCTGCGCCTGCTGTCTCTGCCGGAGGAATTCCGCAGGGATTTGGACGAAGGCCGCCTGACCCCCGGCCATGCAAGAGCCTTGCTCAGCGTGTCCAACGAACGGGCCCAAACCTATCTGCGGAATCTGATCCTGGAAGAAGCCCTTTCCGTGCGCGAAACCGAAGGCCTGGCCGCCACCTGGAAAGAAACCGGCCGCTTCCTGCCCGACTCCGTGCGCTCCCCGCGGGCGGCCCCTGCCTGGGGCGCTCAGGCCGATCCGGCCGCTTCCTGCGCTGAAGAGGCAGCCCAGGCCGATCCGCCCTTCCTGTCTGGCCCTGACTCCGGGGGGACAGAGGGGAAAAACAAGGCGCAAAGCGCGCGGCTTTTGGCTATCCAGGCCAGGATCCATGCGCTTTTCCGCCTGCCGGTCCGCGTGACCGGCAAGGAAACCAGGGGGCGGATCAGTTTCACCTATAACAGCCGTGAAGACCTGGAAGCCTTTTTGGCCGCGCTGGATGCGCTGCCCGGCTTTTCGGGGCGAAGCGACGCCGGCGGAGGGGAAGGGGAGATTCCCGCTCCCCGGCCCGGCGCGTCCTCCCCGACTGAGGTTTCCTCTTCCGGGATTCCCGCATGAACGCCGCTTCCGGTCTGGCGCCGGCCGATCTGCGGGAACGCATCGCCGCCTTTGTTCAGGGC
This sequence comes from Desulfovibrio sp., assembly GCA_031275955.1. Lineage (GTDB taxonomy): Bacteria > Desulfobacterota > Desulfovibrionia > Desulfovibrionales > Desulfovibrionaceae > Frigididesulfovibrio. The sequence continues at coordinate 2,309 of JAISNZ010000219.1, forward strand.
CGGGTGCTGATCCTGGGCGACCTCATGCTGGACGTTTATCTTTTCGGCGATGCCGAGCGCATCTCTCCGGAAGCGCCGGTGCCGGTGGTCCGCGTCAGCGAGGAAAAGCTCCTTTTGGGCGGGGCCGGGAATGTCGCCCGCAACATCCGCGCTCTGGGCGGGCAGGCTGTCCTTGTCAGCGCGCGAGGCCAGGACCAGGCCGGGGATCGTCTGGAAGAGTTCCTCGCGGCCGAAGGCATCCGGGCGAATCTTGTCCTGGATCCCGGGCGCGCGACCACGCGGAAAACGCGGATTCTGGCCCGCGGACAGCAGATCCTGCGCTTTGATCACGAAATTGTCGAACCGCGCGGCCGCGCCGGGGAAGAGGAACTTCTCGGCAGGGTCCGGGGGGAACTGGAACAGTGCGGGGCTGTTGTGATTTCCGATTACGGCAAGGGGGTGGTTACGCCCTCCTTGATGCGCGACCTGCTGGCTCAGGTTCAGGCCCTGCCCCGTCCCCTTCCCGTGCTGGTGGACCCCAAGCCTCAGAATCTCGCCGCCTATGCGGGGGTGACCCTCCTTACCCCCAATGCCAAAGAGGCCGGCGAACTCATCCGGATGCCGACCAAAACGCCGGCCGATATTGTCGCCGCCGGCCGGGCGCTGATGGCTTTACTGCGCTGCCCCTGCCTGGTCACGACCCTGGGGGCGGACGGCATGGTCGTCTTTGAAGACCAAGAGGCCGTCAGCCACCTCCCCACTGTGGCCCGCCGCGTCTTTGACGTGACAGGAGCGGGGGATACGGTCATTGCGACCCTGGCCCTGGCCCTGGCCCTGGAGGCGCCCCTGCTTCAAGCCTGCGCCCTGGCCAATTTCGCCGCCGGACTCGTTGTGGCCGAAATCGGCGCCGCGGTCACAACCGGCCCGGACCTGGCCGGAAGCATCACCCGCGCCCCTGTTTTCGAAAGATGGGGCTAGATCTTCCGCCAGGGCGCCTTTACGCTTGAAACAGTTCGCTTGCGGCTATTCGGCCGCGAGATAGCTGGTGACGTTTTTGACGCCCGCGGTGGAGCGGGCCGCGGCCAGGGCCTGGCTGACTTTCTGGGCATCGGGGAGGATGCCGGTAAGGACGGCCTGGCCTCCCCAGACATCAACAGCGATCTGGGAGAGGGCGGATGTGGCCAGAGGCTTCAGTTTCTCGGCAATGGCGGCCTGCAGGGCGGTATCGGCGGCGGTGGCCGCGGTGGCGGCGGGGAACCAGTGGGTGGTCACTGTTTCCACGCCTGTTGTTTCGCGGGCGGTGGCGGCGGCAAAGCGGCGAAATTCGGGATCCGCCTCGCCCACGAGGAAGACATGTCCGCGAAAGCAGCGGACTTCCACGTCATTGGCCTTGGTCGGGTTGCTGGTGAGCAGGGCGGAGGTGATGGCGGTCTTGATGCCGGCGTCGTCATACTGGCTGGACAGGCCGGCCTCTTCTTCGCTGAAGAAGCCGGACAGCGACACGCATCCGCCCGCCGGGACCGCAATCAGAAGGAGCAGCGTCAGGGCAAGGTGTTTCATGGCGGATTCCTTTGCTGGCTTTGCCGGGGTTTGGGGCGTTGCGCGCAGGGGGAGTGTACCGCGCGGCCTGTTTTTCGTCAACGGGAGGGCCGGTTTCCGCTGAAAATCCAGGCAGGCACATGCCGCCAGGCCCGGCGCAGGGCCGCGTCCAGGTCCAGGGCGTCGGGTTCCAGAGAGAAGAGGAGCCGCCAGAAGGCCGGAGAATGGTCGAGCCGGCGGGTATGGCAGAGTTCGTGCAGGAGGACGTGGCGGATGTGGGTTTCGGGCAGGAAGAGCAGGCAGGCGTTCAGATGAATGCGGCCGCTGGCGGAGCAGCTTCCCCAGCGGGTGCGTTGCATGCGGATGTCTGGGCCGCTGTAGGTAAATGTATGGGCCTGGGCCAGACGGGCCAGCATGGAGGCCAGGAAGGATCGGGCTTCCGCGCGGAGCCAGGCGCGCAGGGCGGAAAAGGCGCGGGCGGGATTTTCCGGCAGGGAGAGATGGCGGAGGCGGGGGGCCGGCGGGGGGAGATCTTGCGGGGAGAGGGAGGCGGAAAAGGGATGCAGGAAAATTTGTTCTTCGCCGCCCCTGAGCAGGAAAAAGGGAGGCGGCGCCGCATCCGGGGCGGCGGGGGAGGGCATCCGGGCAAGGGTCCTGGCGATCCAGCCGCTGTGCCGGATGAGGATTTCGGGCACGCAGGCAGGATCGGCGGACACGGGCAGAACCACTTCAAGGCCGCGATCCGGAAGGACCCGCAGGCTGATGCGTCTGGCCCGCGCGCTGCTGCGCAGGGAGTAGGCCGGAAGAGGGGCGGCGGTCTGCTTGATCAAAACTACCTTTATGCTTTGAGACCCAGGCCTTCAGGCAGCCCCGCCCTGAAGGCCCGGGTCTCCTGGCGGGCGGAAGGGCGGGGCCCAAACCCCGCCCGGGCGCAAGACGCATGGCCTTCAGGCCCATGCCGCCGTCCCTGGGGCTGCCCTTTACCTTACGGTCTATCTGCCATAAAAGAAAGAACGGATTGTCCCTGAAAGGCGGCCGATTCCCCGGCCTCGCAAGGATCTGCCATGCTCAGAAATTCCCAGCCCGTTTCCATCCCTTGGGGAGTCCTGTTCTATGCCCTGCTTGGGCTCGCCTGGTGCGGCTATGTCGCCTTTCCCGCGGGATCGGACGCCTCCGGCCTGTGCGCGACCTCGGGCTGCCTGCTCCTGCGCGACCTTATGGTCGCCGGCATTTCTCCCTGGTGGGTGGGAGGAGTCTATTTTTTCCTGCTGGCGGTTTTCTGCCTGCGCGGCGCCTGGCGTCTGGTCTGGCTCCTTTCCCGGCTGGCCCTGCTTCTGGACGCCTTTCTCCTCTTGCTCATGTTTTTTACCGGGCCCTGCGTCAACTGCCTGGTGGCAGGGATCTTCTTCGGGCTGACAGCCTTCGCGGCGCGTCCCACGCCCGGAGGCTGGTTTCTGGAAACGCCCCCCCAGCCCCTGCTGCTGGCCTTCTGGCTGGGTCTTTTTCTGGGCAATGTCGTTCTGGCCTTCAATGAATCCCTGCCCCATCTGACCCTGGGCAACTCCGCGCGCAAGGAGGCGCGGCTGTTTTTCTCTCCCTCCTGCCCGGCCTGCCGGGACGCCCTGGCAGCCCTGGGTCCGGATGTGGCCCTCTATCCCATCCGGGAACAGGAGGGCGATCTGGAGGCCATTCTGCGCCTGTCCGTTCTTCTGGACGCCCAGACGCCCATGGCGGAGGCTGTCGCGCGTTGCCGCGATCCCGGCGAGCCCCTGCCCGAACTTTCCCTCCTGCGCGGCCTGTGGCTGAGGATTCAGCTCCTGCGGAACAAAAGCCTGATTCTGCGCCAGGGGGTTGACAGCCTGCCTCTGATCCAGATCAACGGCCTGCCCGGCGTTGTTCCCGCGGGAGAAAAGGCGCAATCCGGCGGCGCTCAGGGCGGCGGGGAAGGGCTGGATTTTCTCCGGGATCTTTCCCAACTGAACCGTTGCCCCCAGGGCGCGGAAAAACCCTGCGACCCGTGAGGGCGCGGAAGCAGCACGCGCCCATTGGCCATTTTTATGACCGCCCGGCAGATCCTCCCTGTTGAAACCTCTTTCTGGCCGGCGCTTGCCCTGCGGGAAGAAGACATTGCCCGGCAATGGCTGGAGAAGATGGGTCAAAGCTATCCCGCGCAGACCGCGGCCTTTATCGCCGCCCAGGAGGATCCCTTCGCCAACCCGGTGGGAGATCGGGCCCGGAGGGCGGCCCGGGCCCTGGCCCGTGTGCTGACCACTCCCCGGCCGCTGCCGGCGGAGGAGGAGGAATTGGCGGCTGCCCTGGACGATCTGATGCGGGTGCGGGCGGTTCAGGCCCTGACTCCGGAAGAGGCCGTCGGCTCGTTTTTTGCCCTGAAGGCGATTCTCCGGGCCTCCGCCGCGGCTGTGGGGGGCGGAGAAGAGGCGGCCGGGGAGCTTGCGGATCTGGACGCCCGCGTGGATCGGATCGTTCTGGCCGCTTTCGGTAAATATTCCCGTTGCCGGGAAACCCTTTTCGCCCTCCGCGCGGAGGAGATCCGGCGCCGCCACGCCAGGCTGTCCCGCTTCTTCCGGGAAGCGGAGGGGGAGGACGACCCATGATTCTTTCCCTGGCGGCTGTCCTTGGCCTCGGTCTTCTGGGCTGGCATCTCGGCCCGGCGCAGCCCTTCCTCTGCGGCGTCGTCCTGCCCCTGTCGTCCCTGGCTGTCTTTCTCGCGGGATTCAGCGCCAAAATCCTGGTCTGGGCCTCCGCGCCCGCGCCCTTCCCAATCGCCCTCACAGCAGGGCAGCAGCAATCCCTGGACCGGATTCCCCCCCGGCGCCTGGAGGCCCCGCCCGGACCGTTCTGGGTCGCCTGCCGGCTGGGGGCGGAGGCGCTTTGTTTCCGTTCCCTGCTGCGCAATTCCCGGGCCCGCGAGACGCCGGAGGGCGATCTCGCCTATCAGCCGGTTCCCTGGCTCTGGCTGGCCGCCATTGTCTTCCATTATACCCTTTTCCTCATTGTTCTGCGCCATTTGCGCTTCGTTCTGGACCCGGCGCCGTGGGGATTGGGACTGATCCTCTCCGTGGACGGTTTTTTTCACCTGGGCTCGCCCCGCCTCTATCTCAGCGACGGCGGCTTTCTGCTGGCGCTGGCCTTTTTGCTGGGGCGCCGGTTATGGGAGCCGCGGCTGCGCTGTCTTTCTCTGCCGGGAGACTATTTCCCCCTTCTGCTCCTGGCGGCCCTGGCGGGAAGCGGTCTGTACCTGCGCCACGGCGGACAGGAGGATATCGCCGCCCTGAAGACCTTTGCCATGGGTCTGGTCAGCTTTCGTCCCACGGCCCCCGTTGGGGCCGGTCCGGCCTTTTTCGCGCATCTGGCCTATGCCTCCGCCCTGCTGCTCTGTTTTCCCTGCGGCAAACTCATGCACATGGGGGGGATCTTCCTCTCGCCCACGAAGGCCATGCCCAATAATTCCAGGGCGCGGCGCCATGTGAATCCCTGGAACCGGCCTCGGGAATTTCAATCGTACGCGCAGTATGAGGATGCATACCGAACGTCCATGGCCGCCGCGGGACTTCCCCTGGAAAGGCCGCCGGCGGAGGAAGACGCCGCGGGCGGCCGGGCAAGGCAAATCCATGTCCCCACGTCCCGCTCCTGACGCTTCCACCCAGGGTCCGCGCGCGGAACAGCCGCGCGCCCGCCGGCTGGAAACTCCTCCGGTCTTTTCCCCGGGTTCCTTCTGTCATCCGGCCCGACAGGAAACCGTGGCCGCTTTGGGCCTTCCCCATCCCCACCCCTGGCAGCCCACGGAAGAAGACTGGCATCTGCCCGAGAACTGGGAAGCCATCCTGCGCGCCGCCTTCCAGGATCGTCTGCGCAAATACCGCTCCCTCCGGGTCTTCATGGATATCTGCGCGCGCTGCGGGGCCTGCGCGGACAAGTGCCATTTCTTCCTCGGCACGGGAGACCCCAAAAATATGCCGGTCCTGCGGGCGGAGCTGTTGCGTTCCGTGTACCGCGGGGAATTTACCCTTGCGGGCAGGCTGCTGGGCAAGGCGGCCGGAGCGAGAACCCTGAGCAAAACCATTGTCAAGGAATGGTTCGCCTATTTTTACCGCTGCACGGAATGCCGGCGGTGTGCCCTCTTTTGTCCCTACGGCATTGATACGGCGGAGATCACCATGATCGCCAGGGAACTTTTGCTGGAACTGGGCCTCGGCGCCAACTGGATCCTGGAGCCTGTGGCCAACTGCGCGCGCAGCGGCAATCATCTGGGCATCCGCCCCCAGGTTTTTCAGGAGATGGTCCAGGCCCTCTGCGACGACATCAGGGAGATTACCGGGATCCGCCTGACGCCGCCCTGCAATGAAAAAGGACACGAGGTCCTCTTCATCGCCCCTTCAGGGGACCTGTACACCGAACCCGGCGTCTACACCTTTATGGGCTATCTGTTGCTTTTTCAGGCCATCGGCCTGGATTACACCTTGTCCACCTATGCCTCGGAAGGGGGAAATTTCGGGCTGTTCGCCTCCGCCGAACTGGCCGCAAAGGTGAACGCCAAGATTTACGCCGAGGCCGGGCGCCTGGGCGTCAAATGGATTCTGGGCGGAGAATGCGGCCACATGTGGCGGATGGCGCATCAGTATATGGACAGCATGAACGGGCCGGCGCCGGCCGGTCTGGAGGTCCCCAGAAATCCCGTCACCGGCACGGTGTTCCGCCATGCCGCCAGCACCAAAATGATCCACATCGCCGAATTCTCGGCGGATCTCCTCCTGCACCGGGCTCTGGTCCTGGACCCGGCGCGGAACGACCATCTCATCGTGACCTTTCACGATTCCTGTAATCCGGCCAGGGCCATGGGGCTTCTGGAAGAACCCCGCATCGTGCTCCGGGCCGCCTGCAACCATTTTGTGGAAATGCCGGAAAACACCATCCGGGAACGGACCTTCTGCTGCGGCAGCGGGGCCGGCCTGAATGGCGACGAGATCATGGCCCTGCGCATGCAGGGCGGCCTGCCGCGGGGCCACGCCCTGCGCCATGTGCAGCGCCATAACGGGGTGAATACCCTGGCCTGCATCTGCGCCATTGACCGGAATTCCCTGCGTCCCCTGGCCGACTACTGGGCGCCCGGCGTCAGCGTGGCCGGGGCGCACGAGCTTTTGGGCAATGCCCTTGTTCTGCCCGGAGAAGGGGAAAGGACCACGGATCTGCGCCGGGAACCCCTGCCTCCCGGAGGCGCGCCGTGATCTATAACGCCGGCTATGTCCTGCCGGGACTTGCGCTCTTTGCCGCCCTGGTCCTTGGGCCCTTTCTGCTGGCCGCGGGCGGGCCCTACCGTCCCCCTGCCCTGACTCCGGCCGAAAAAGGCGTCTCCTGCATCGAGGAACGCGCCGTCATGGCCGCCGGCCACAGGGTTCTGCTGTTCGCCTGGCGCGATGCCGCCGTGTGCCGCAATAGCCGCCTCTACCTTGCCTCGGACGGCAGGAGTTGGACCGTCAGCCTGGAAGGGACCTGCCTTGCCTGCCATAGCCGGAAAGCCGGTTTTTGCGATTCCTGCCATGCGGCCAATCTGGTCACTCCGTCCTGCTGGGGATGCCATAAGGCCCCGGAGAAACCCTGATGATCCTTTCCCGACGTCGGTTTCTCGGCCTGGCCGCGGCGGCCGTGACCACCCTGCCCGCGGCGGCCGCGGCGGCCGTCGCGGATTTTGGCGGCCGTTGCCGGACTTCTCCCGGCGCCCTTGCGGCCGGACAATGGGCCATGGTCATCGACAGCCGCAGACTTGCCCGGCCGGAGCGGCGCGCGGCCGTCATCGCCGCCTGCCATGCCTTCCACAATGTTCCGGACCTGCCGGGGCCCCGGCGGGTGGCCTGGATAGAGCAGCATTCCTTCGCGGAGACCTTTCCCGGCCTCCCCTCCGCTTTTTCCCCGGCGAATCTGGCGGATCGGATTTTCCTGACCCTGTGCAACCACTGCCGCAACCCCCCCTGCGTGCGGGTCTGTCCCACCGGGGCCACCTTCCGCCGCCAGGACGGCATTGTCGGCATGGATTCCCATCGCTGCATCGGCTGCCGCTACTGCATGGCGGCCTGTCCCTTCGGCGCGCGCAGCTTCAATTTTGAGGACCCGCGGCCTGCGGCCGTAAACCCAGTCTATCCGTTGCGGGAACGCGGCGTTGTGGAAAAATGCACCTTCTGCGCCGGGCGCCTGTCCGAGGGCAGACTTCCCCTCTGCGTGGAGGCGGCGGACGGGGCCATTGCCTTCGGCGATCTGGCGGACCCCGCATCTTCCGTCCGTTCCCTGCTGGCCGAAAATTTTGCCGTGCGCCGCAACCCCGGGCTGGGAACAGAACCAGGCGTCTACTATATCCTGTGAGGAATCCGGCATGGCGGCAAGGCGTCTTCCCTTCTCCCGCTTTTCCCTGTGGCTGCTGTTTCTGGGCTGCCTTTCCCTCCCGGGCGCCTATTTTTATCTCGAACAATACCGCCAGGGCATCTGCCTGACCGGCCTGTCCCGCGATGTTCCCTGGGGGCTGTATGTCGCCCAGTTCACCTTTCTGGTGGGCGTGGCCGCCTCCAGCGTTGTTTTCACCCTGCCCGCCCATTTCCACCAGGATCAGCGCTTCGCCCGGCTCCTTCTCCCGGCGGAAAGCCTGGCCATAGGCGCCGTTTTTTCGGCCTGTCTCTTTGTCTTCGTCGATCTCGGCCGGCCGGAGCGCCTCTGGAACATTCTCCTTCACCCCCACCCCGGATCCCTGATCTTCTGGGACATGATCGCCCTTCCGGGCTACCTCGTCCTGACCAGCCTGCTCTTCTGGCTGCGCTGGAACCGGCAGCGCCACGGCATCCCCCCTCCTCCCCGGACCGGGGGACTGCTCACCCTGTCCATTTTCTGGGCCTTCTCCATCCACACCCTCACCGCCTTTCTCTACGCCGGCCTGCCCGGACGGGACTTCTGGTTCTCCGCCATCCTGGCCGCCCGGTTCCTGGCTTCGGCCTTCTGCTCCGGACCCGCCATCCTCCTGCTCCTGGCTCTCGCCGGACAACGCTTCTTCCGCCTTTCCCCGGACCCGCAGGCCCTGCGCGCCCTGCTCCGAATCATCACCTACACCATGGGCCTGACGATATTTTTTTTCCTCCTTGCCTGCTTCTCCGTTTTTTACGGCCAGATCCCCGCGCAGACCGCGTCCTTCGCCATGCTCGCCTCTTCTTCCAGCCTTCCCGCCTGGTGCCTGGGGACAGCCCTTGTTTCCTTCTCCCTCCTGGCCTGCCCCGCCGCTCGCGCCCACCCCGTCCTGCTGCCCCTTAGCCTTGTCCTTGTCCTTGTCTCCATCTGGCTGGACAAGGGGTATCTGTTCATTCTGGGCGGCTTCAGCCGCAATCCCTTCGGCCAGGCGGCCTTCTATGCCCCCAGCCTGCCCGAGGCCTGTATCGCCCTCAGCATCTACGCCTGCGGCGCTTTGGTGGTCAGCATCGGCCTGCGCTTGGGGAGCGCGGAGGAATCGGGGCTCCGCCCCGAACCCGGCCGGGGGGCCGCCTCCCCCGGCCGCGAGCGGAAGGGCGCGGCGGGAGAGAAGTTTCGCTAAAAATTTTTTAGCCTTGCCTTGCCCCCAGACCTTGAGTAAAATTGAGAAGCGGATTTTTTTGTAAACAGCGGGAGGTGGTTTTGCAACAGACAGAAAGGGTATAGACCGCGTTTCAACCTTTAGGATGAAGAGTAAGGAGCTTGCAATGGCTCAATTAGCCACCATCTTCAGTACCTTTACTTTAGGAGGCATACATCCGCCTGATTCCAAAGAGTTGAGCAAAGATCTGCCCATTGAGACCATGCCGGTTCCGGATGTGGTCAGCATCCCTTTGAACATGCAGATCCTGACCGCTTCCCCGCCAGTGGAGGCGGTGGTGGAAAAAAAGGCGGCGCTGACCGAAGGCCGGCTTATCGGCAAGCCGATACATTTTCTGGGCGTGAATATTCACAGCAGCGTAAGCGGCACGGTAAAGTCCGTGGAGACGGTGAGCCACCATATGTTGCTGCGCGTGCCGGGAGTGATTGTGGATGTGGACAGGTCCGCCCCGGAGCCGTCCTGGGCCCCGCGGGACTGGCAGTCCCTGAGCGGGGCGGAAATGCTGTCCATCATCAGGGATGCCGGGGTGGTGGGCATGGGCGGGGCCGGTTTTCCCACGCACATCAAGCTTTCTCCGCCCAAAAACAGTCCGGTGGATATCCTGCTGATCAACGCGGCCGAGTGTGAGCCCTATCTGAACTGTGATTACCGCCTCATGCTGGAAAGGCCCGCTGATCTGCTGGACGGGACAAGCATGATCATGAAGGTCCTGGGAGTGGAAAAGGCCTGGATCGGCATTGAGGACAACAAGCCTCTGGCGGTCAAGGCTCTGGAAGAGGCCAGGACCGGCCGCCATGACGGCATTGGCCTGGCTGTGCTGAAGGTCAAATACCCCCAGGGTTCGGAAAAGCAGCTTATTCAGGCCATTACCGGCCGGGTGGTGCCGGACGGGGCCTTGCCTGCCGCGGTGGGCGCTGTGGTGCAGAACGTGGGCACCACCATCGCCGTCTATGAGGCGGTGGCCCTGGGCAAGCCGGTCTATGAAAAGGTGCTGACCGTCAGCGGCCGGGGCATCGCCCGCCCCGCCAACCTCAAGGTCAGGCTGGGGGTCACGCTGCGGCAGATTGTCGATTATCTGGGCGGCACCACCCCCGATCTGGCCAAGGTGGTTCTGGGCGGGCCCATGATGGGGCTTAACGTCAGCGATTTCACGATTCCCGTCACGAAAACCTTCAGCGGCATTCTCTTTCTGACCAAATCCGAGGCCGCCCTGGATGATTTCGGCCCCTGCATCCGCTGCGGGCGCTGTATTTCCGTCTGTCCCATGGGCCTTAACCCCATGGAGGTCTCCGCCTATGCCGAGGCCGGACGCTACGCCGACACCCTGGCCTACGGAGTGCGCTCCTGCTTCGAGTGTGGATGCTGCGCTTACATGTGTCCGGCGAAAAGACCGCTGGTGCAGTTCATGAAACTGTCCAAACTGAAAAACCCCATCAGGTGAGAGGAGAGGATAATGGCGGAATCGAATACCCGTTCTCCCGGCGGGGAGCAGAAAACCGCTCCTCCCGTATTGACGGTGGGCATTTCCCCGCATATCCACAGCGGGAGAACCACCGCCGGCATTATGTGGACGGTTGTGCTCTCCCTGGCGCCGGCCCTGGCTGCCAATATCTTTTTTTTCGGCACGCGGGCGGCCGCGCTTCTGCTGGTCAGCGTGCTCTCCTGCGTGTGTATTGAGGCCGTCTGCCAAAAACTGTTCCGCCGCCCCATCCGGGTGCGGGACGGCTCGGCGGTCATAACCGGCATCCTGCTGGCCATGATCACCCCGCCCTCGGTGCCGCTGTACATCATGCCCCTTGCCGCCCTGATGGCCATTTTTGTGGTCAAGGAGCTGGTGGGCGGCCTGGGTTTCAACGTCTTCAACCCGGCCCTGGTGGGCCGGGCCTTCCTGATGGCCTGTTTCCCGGTGGCCATGACCACCGCCTACGTTGACCCCTTAAGCTGGCTGGAAGCCGGAAGCGGGGCGGCGGACGCCGTCAGCGCGGCCACCCCCCTGACCCTGCTCAAACATGGGGGTATGGACGCTGTCCTTCAGCACTACGGTTCCGGGCTCCGGATCTATTCTTCCCTGGCGCTGGGCCTGCACCCCGGCTCCATGGGGGAAACCCCGGCCCTGCTCATCGCCCTGGGAGGGATATTCCTGCTCTTCAGGGGCATCATCACCTGGCACGCCCCGGCGGCCATGCTGGTCACGGTGGCGGTCCTGACCTGGATTTTCGGGGGAGAGTCGGGCCTGGGCAGCGGCGATCCCCTCTTCCACCTGCTCAACGGGGGGCTCATCCTGGGGGCTTTTTACATGGCCACCGATTATGTGACCAGCCCTTCCACCCCCAAAGGCAAGCTGGCTTTCGGCCTCGGGGTCGGCCTGCTGACCGCCCTCATCCGCCTGAAAGGCGGCTACCCCGAAGGGGTGGCCTATGCTATCCTGCTCATGAACGCGCTGACCCCCTGCTTTGAGCGTTGGTTCGCTCCCAAGCGTTTCGCTGAACCGCTTAAGGCCAAGGCCTGAGGGAGGTGGGGAAATGATGCTCAAACATATCGCAAAAATCGCCCTGAACCTGACCGTGATCTGTTTTTTCGCCGGGACCGTGCTGGGTCTGGTGAATCTCGGCACCCAGAAGGCCAAGGAGGAGAACCAGCATAAGCGCGAAATGCTGACCAGCATGTCCCTTCTGGGGTACGGGGCGGGCAATCCGGCCCCGCCTGATCTGGAAATGCGCGCCGTAAGCCGGTATCTGCTCTCGGTGGACGGCGCCCCCGCCCTGGGGTATGTGCTGCCGGTCGACAACAACCCGGTATTCATCGTCCTTTCCGTGGAAGGGGAGAAACTTCTGGAGATCCCCGCCCCTGACGCGCATCAGGCGGACATAAACCAGAACCTGAGCAGCTTGATGGGCAAAGAGGTCAGCGGCCTGCGCCATGTGGAGGATTACCGCATCGCCCTTTTGGACGGCAAGGTGCTGGGCTACCTGATTGTCGGCAACAACCTGGGCTTCAAGGCCAATATCAGGATGATGATTTCCCTGAACGCCGATTTCAGCGTGCGCGGCATGGCCATCCTGGAGTCGGAGGAAGACCCCGGTTTGGGGGATGAGGCCAAAGAGCCCTATTTCCGCAACCAGTTTGCGGGCAAGAGCGCGGAGCAGCTGGCCCGTACAGGCGTGAGCACCTCCCCTCAGCCCGAAGAATACCGCGCCCTGCTGGAAGCGCAGCCGGAAGGGCATTTTACGGCCGAGGAAATGGAAAGGCTGCGGACCGTTTATGGGGACAGCCCCATCTATTCCATCACAGGTTCCACCATCAGCTCCACCGCGGTCACGGTGGGAGTGCAAAAGGCGGTGAGCCGTTTCGTCTATCGGCTGCAGCAGGTGAACGCGGCCCTGGCGGCGGCCAGGACCGCGCCGCCGGCTCCCGCGGGCGAACCGGAAGAGGAGGGTGTCTAGCATGTCCGGCTTTCAGCTTATCGTCCGCGGCCTTCTGGCCGAAAATCCGGTCTTCCGTCTGGCCCTGTCCATGTGCCCGGCGGTGGCGGTCACCACGAACGTCAAAAACGGCTTCCTTCTGGGCTGCGCGGTGGTCTTCGTGCAGGTCATGAGCAACCTCACCGCCAGCGCCCTGCGCCAATTTGTCCACCAGCGGGTGCGGGTGGTCATTTATACCATTATCATCGCCACCTGGGTGAGCGCCATTGACATGATCATGGGCGCCTATCTGCCTGATCTCTACGATCAGGTCAGCCTGTATATCAAACTCATCGTGGTCTTCGCCATTATCATCAGCCGGATGGAGCTGTTCGCCAGCAAAAACCCGCTCATCCCCAGCCTGTTTGACGGCCTGGGCATGGGTCTGGGCTTTATGTTCGGGCTGATGATGATCGGCGCGGTGCGTGAATTGCTGGGCAGCGGGCAGCTGCTGGGTTTTGATCTTCTGGGGACAAAGCCTCTGCTGATCATGATCCTGCCCGCCGGAGGCTTTTTCGTGATCGGATTCCTGATGGCCATTTTCAACACTGTGCTCAAAAAGCTGGGCCTGGGCGCGCCCCCTGCCGGGGGCCACCACTAGAACCCCTCCGGGGATCAAGGCAGGATAGAGATGAAAAAAATTATGCTCATCGCCGCCATGCTGGCAGCCCTGGCGACATCCGCCCTTGCCGGAGACGGCCTGACCCTGAAGGCGGGCAGTTTTGCGGACGCGCACAGCATTGAGGTTGAATTTTTATCCCCGCTGTCCGGCCTGGAAGGTCTGGAGCCATCCCATTGGCGGGTGGTGGAGGCTTCCAGCCCGGATATCGCCCTCCCTCTGGAAAAGGTGGAGCTGGCGCCGGCCAACCCCAACGCGGCGCGCCTGACGTTCCGGCAGAACCTGGATATGGGCCAGCCCCATCAGGTGACCCTGGCTTCCCCCCGGGGGAGCGGCAAGATCGAGGTGACCCGGAACATGCTGGCCGTGCTGCTGACCCTGTTTCTGTCGGCCGCGGTGATCAACAACTACGTCTTTTCCCGCTATCTGGGCCTGTGCGTGTTTTTTGGCGTCAGCCAGCACCGCGATACCGCCGTGGGCACGGGAATCACCTTCACCCTGGTCATGACCTGCTCGGGCATCCTGAGCTGGGCCGTCTTCCAGTTTATCCTGAAGCCTTTATCCCTGGGTTTTCTGCAGATCCTGGTTTTCATCGGCCTGGTGGCCTGTCTGGTGCAGGCCCTGGACACGATCCTGCGGAAAATCAACCCGGTTCTGTTCAAAAAACTGGGCGTGTATCTGGTGCTGATCACGGTGAATTGCATTATCCTGGCCGTCCCTTTGCTGATTGCCGACCGTAATTTCAACCTGGCCGAAAGTTTCTTTTTCGCCGTGGGCGCCGGCCTTGGTTTCGCCATGGCCCTGTATCTCATGGCCAATGTGCGGGAGCGCCTGGCCGTGGCCAGAGTTCCGGCGAGTTTCCAGGGGCTGCCCATCGCCTTTATTGTCTGCGGCCTGTTTGCCCTGGCCTTTATGGGTTTTTCCGGCCTGTCCCTGTTCTGAGCAGTTCACGAATGAAAGAGGAGGAAGGAATGGATTCTCTTCTTCGCGACGCCTTTACCAGCACCGCGGTCTTCACGGTCTTCGGGGTGGTGGCCGGTCTGGCCCTGGCCTATGCGGCCGTGCGTTTTCAGGTGGAGGTGGACCCCAGGGTGGCGGCGGCGAAGGAAGCCCTGCCCGGCGCCAATTGCGGGGCTTGCGGCTTTGCCGGCTGTGAGGGCTATGCCGAGGCTGTGGCCACGGATCCGGATGTGCCCACGAACAAATGCGCCCCCGGCGGGTCGGCCACGGCCCAAAAGCTGGCCGGCATAACCGGCAAGGCGGCGGCCGAGGCCGGGGACAGCGTGGCCATCCTGCGCTGCGCCAATCCAGGTTCTCCGCAGCGGCCCAAGCATCTTTACCGCGGGCTGCCCTCCTGCGCCGCCTCCAATGGCGCTTTCGGCGGCGCCAACGCCTGCGTTTACGGCTGCATCGGCCTGGGAGACTGCGCCCTGGCCTGCCCCTTCGGGGCCATAACCATGCTGGAAAGCCGGCCTGTCATTGACTACCGGAAATGTACCGGTTGCAATACCTGCGTGGCCCTGTGCCCCAAAAAGGTTCTCAGCCTGGGGCCGCGTGCCGCCACCACGGTGATCGCCTGCAATAACCCGGAAAAAGGGGCCAGCGTGCGGGCGGTGTGCGAAAAAGGCTGCATCTCCTGCCAGCTCTGCGTGCGCAAGGGGCCGGAAGGGGTCTATCTGGCCACGGAACAGGGCATCAGGGTGGATTTGGTCAAAAGCATCGGCCTTGGCGAGGAGACGCTCACTCCCCTGCGCGAGGCCTGCCGTCCCAAGGTCCTGCACCTCATGGCGGAAATCCGGGAAACGAACGCGAGCCTGTCAGGGCATAAAATCCAGGGAGAGCAGAGATGAAAAATCAGTCTGTACATCTTACGCGCCGCGGCTTTCTGCGCCTGGCCGGACTGGCCGGGGCGGGTTCCGTGCTGGCCGCGGCCGGCGGAACGCTTCTGTTCAGCGAGCCCTTTACCCGGGAACTGCATCAGACGCGCCAGACCCGCACCCTGATGGGCACCTATGTGCAAATTACCGTCCTGGACAAGAGCGCGGACAGAGCGGAGGAGGCCCTGAACGCCGCCTTCGCGCGCATGGCCCGCCTGGAAAAGCTCCTCACCCGCTTCGGCTCCGGCTCGCCGCTGGCAGAGTTGAATGCCGCCGGCCGCCTGCGGGGAGCGCCGGCCGAGCTTTTGGCGGTGCTTGACTCTTCCCGCCGCGTCTGGCGGGCCTCCCGGGGGGCCTTTGACATCACCGTCCTGCCCTTGCTGCATACGGCTAAAAGCCGCATCCTGGCCAACGGGGCCCTGTCCGGTTATGAGGCCGCCCAGGCCCTGCAACTGGTGGGTATGGAAAAACTTAGGATCAACGGCGGAAATCTGGCCTTTGATCGTTCCGGCATGGGCATTACCCTGGACGGCATAGCCAAAGGGTATATTGTGGATCAGGCCGTGGCCGGCCTGAAGGCCCACAAGATCACCTCCGCCCTGGTCAATGCCGGCGGCGACCTCCGGGCCCTGGGGTCAAGGCCGGGCAGCGCGGGCTGGCGCATAAAGGTGCAGGACCCGGCTGATAAAAACGCCTTTGTGGCCGATCTGTCCATCGCCGACCGGGCTGTCGCCACCAGCGGCAACTACGAGGCCTATTTTGATGAGGCCAAATTATTCGGACATCTGATCAGCCCGGAGGATCCGACCGCCGCAAGCCGGAACCTGAGTTCCACCGTGCTGGCCCCCGACTGCGTGACCGCCGATGCCCTGGCCACCGCCCTGTTTGTGATGGGCCGCCGGGACGGCCTGGGCTTGCTGGCGGGACAGGCGCAACTGGGCGGGTTGCTGGTGGAGCGGGGCGGGCAGCGGCACCGCTTGCGTTTTCCGGCCTGAGCGCGTATTCCTGAGCAGGAGTTGACCATGACCGCTTTTTCTCCCGACCCGGAGTGCAAGATGCCTATCTGCACGAAAACCGCGGCAGGCCGGTTGCTTTTGCCCAGCGCGAACTGTCATTGCGCGCAGAATCTGGGACCAGGGCGCATGAGCCTGCCTCCCCTGATCTGGTTTCTGCTGGCACTCGGAATGCTGGCCTATGCCTGGTTCACCAACCTGACCCCGCTCCAGGCGGCCTGGCAGTCCGGCGGCTGGAAGGCGCTGGGGGCCTTGGCGGCAGACGCGGGCAACCTGTTTCTGCCCCTGAATCTTTTCGCCCTGTTTGTTTTCGGCGGCGGCATGTACGAACTGCGCAAACGGCGCCAGGAACTGGAAGCCAGACGCCCGTTCATGAGCTGTGAGCCTGTTCCGTAATTCCCTTTCCAAACCGAATATGTCCCTCCTGCCGAACG
>JAISNZ010000051.1 GCA_031275955.1 Desulfovibrio sp.
GTACCAGACGGGTCATATACGCGGGGTTGATCTTTGTAAGCAGGGTGTTGCCCGGGCCCGGAATATCCCGGGTCGGATCGTCCGCAAGATAGGGGTTCGGCTGTATCTCGGCGGAAACATGCGCATACACGCCGCCGAGTCGGGAATTCCAGCGCCGGTAGACGATATCCTTCTCAAAGGCCGTGCGGGCCTGGATAAGGGCGTATTCTTCGGCATACTCATAGGCGCGGTGAATATTGAAAAACAGCGAAGCGGCAACGGCCGTCGTCCAAAAGACGATCAGCAGCGCGACATAGGCGGAAACGGAAAAGTATTTTTGCGCCGGGGCTGTTTTCGTTTGCGGAGTCTGCGCCATTTCTGTCTCCCGATGGCGGTAGAAGCTCGTTCACAGTTTCCGTGACAAGCAGCGCGTCCTTTTTGCCGATGATTGAGATGGATCAAGCATAGCGTAGCCGCCGAACAAGGCAAGAAATATTTAAGGAAACGGGTCAACCGCCCGGCAAGGATTCGCAGGAAAATCCCTGCCGCGAAACAGGAGCAGGCGGGCTCGCCGCAAGCGAACTGTTTCAAGCGCTAAGGGTTCTATCCTTGATATGGTGAAAGTCCCGGACTTTGCTCTGTCTTGCCGTTCCGGCGGAAAACCGGTAGCATCTGCCCATGAACGCGATCCGGCGCCAGGCCCCGGGGCGCGGGCGGGAATGCCGTCCCGGTCCCTTTTCCGTCCGGGGAAAACTTCTGCGTCTGGTTTGGGGGTTCTGCCTCTGTCTGGCCGTATGTTCTCCCGTCCGGACCGAAGCGTCTGCGCAGCCGGCCCAGGAGGACCTTCCGGGTCTGGATCGTGGGCCGCTGCCGGAGATTGTCTGGTCCGGCCTGCGCCCGGGTCTGGAACTGGGTCTGGCGCCGCTGTCCGCAAAGGGAGAGGGTGACGCCTGCTGTGTTTTCCTGCGCTTTGCGCCCCGCCTGTTTTCCTTCGGCCTGTACATGGCCTCCGCTGACGGGGCCGCCCACTCCCTGCGGGGCTGGGCGGAAAAGGGCGATCTCCTTGCCGGGATTAACGCCGGCATGTATTTGCCGGATCAGTTGACCAGCATAGGACTGATGCGGACGCGCGGACATGTGAACAACGGACGCCCCGGTTCCCGCCTGGGAGGCTTTTTTGTTTCCGATCCCGGGGAGCGGGGCCTGCCCCCGGCGGATATCCTCGAACATGATGTTGAAGGCTGGGAAAGCCGCTTGAACCGCTACGGTCAGGCGGTGCAGAATTACCGGCTCATCAACGGCCGGGGACGGATTCTCTGGCCCGAGGGGGGACAGGCGCACAGCATCGCGGCGGTGGGCAAGGATCGGCAGGGGCGCATCCTGTTCATTCTTGGTCAGCAGCCCTTGCCAGCGGCGACTTTCGCCCGTCTGCTCAAGCGCTTTCCCCTGGATTTGGGACCGGTGCTGTATGTGGAAGGGGGCGCCCAGGCCGGTTTGTTTGTCCGCGAAACGGGCAGAGGTGCCATGCCCTCGCGGCCTGGGGCCTCAAGCCATGCGCAAGGGGACGGGGTGATCCACGTCTGGAAAGGACGACTGGATCTTCTTCGGACCAGAGGCAATCCTGACGCGCCCCTGCCGAATATTATCGGAGTCCGCGCCTTGGGAAAACGCTGATTTACTGCCGCTGACCAGGGGGTACGCCGTCCGTCCCGCGCGCGGGCGGACAGCGTCTGATACCAAGTTGCATTCAAACTCGTTTGAATGCAAGACGCCAAAGTTTTTGAAAAACAGGCAAAGCCTGATTTTTCAAAAACTTGCGGGCAGAGGCTTCGCCTCTGCCATACCAATTAGCTTTCTATTGAAAGCAAATTGGTATGAAAAGATATGCCCCCGGTGGGGTTCGGGATGGTCATTTGCTCTAATGCGGAAAGCCGCCGTCCTCGTCGTCAAAAAAGGTCTGGTTCCGGCCTTCGGCCTCAAGGGCGGCTATTTGTTCTTCAAGCCATTCCACGAGGTCCCGGGCGGCGTAATAGTTGAGGATGACCTTGCTGTGGATGAAACGGGCGACCTGTTTCACCTCTTCGTCGGCGGGAGCGATTTCGTGTCCGAGGCTGCCGTCCGGGGCAATGATGCTTTCCGAGTAGGCGGGGAGTTTGTCGCTTTCGGTGTAGAAATTCATCTCCACTTCCCCCTGGGAGTTGATGCCGCCAATGACGCCGTGCGCGTATTGCAGACGGGCTTCGGGGGCGTGCACATAGTCATAGCGGATGCGGAGAGGCTGTTTTTCCTGACTCATGGGGACTCCTTGTGCGGCGCGCGACAGACCGGCGACCCGTTGCGGATGGTGTCTTCCCGCGTCCGGAGGGAGAACGCGCGGAAAGATTTTTGCTCAAACACTGACGGCAAAGAGGGCGCCTTCCTGCGCTTCGGGAATGGACCAGCGCGCGGGGGCGCTGCCCAGATCGGCGCCGAGGACGCTGAGGCGGTCTTTGGCCGGCAAGGCGAAGCGTCCTTCGCGCCCGTTGACGGGAGAATGTTGTCCGGCCTGGAGGCGCACGGGATGCAGGGCGTTTTGCCGGACCGCGTCGATGCGCCGGAAGAGTTCCATCTGGTGGCGCACGTCGTCGAGGATGGAGGAATAGGGGGGAGGGAGGGAGGGCGGATCCCACTTGCCCGGTATATACCGCGCAGTGGCGAAATGGATGCTGAGTTCGCCCATGTCGGGGGGCATATTCATGGGGGCATGGTAAGATAGAGATGGAGAGATGTAAAGCGGACATGCGCGGGGAAGGCGCCCAGCGGGGGAAAAATACCGCTCCTGTTGCCGGGCCGGTCTGGTTGCGTCTGGAACCGGTTTTCGACGCGGGTTGGTTTTGGGCCGCCGGTTTTTCCCCGCAGGATCTTCCGGTCCGGAATTGGCCCGCTCTCTGGGACCGCTGGCTGTCCGCCGCCCGGGCGGGGTTGCTGCCCCTGCCTTCACGGACGCTTCTTTTGGCGGAACTGCCCGCTTGCGTGGAAGAGGAAACGGACGCGCAGTTTCGGGCCTCCCCTTTTCTGGGCTATGCCCATGATCTTCTGGCCCAGGCCCTTTGCCGGGATCTGGCTCGTGCCGTCCTTAAACGGAGCGCGTCCGGGGGGAGGCCTTGCCTCGCTCTCCGGGCCGCTCCGGCGCCGGACGGCGCAAAGGAAGGGCGGCCGCCGGAGCCGGTGCGGAAGGAAATCGTTCCGGGGGAAAGCCTCGCCTGCCTCCCCTTTCCCCGTCTCTCGCCGGATGAGCGGGCCGCCCTTGTCCGCCTGGGGATCCTTGCCCCCAAGGGATCTTTTCCTCTGCTTCTTCGCCGCTATGCGCTGCTGACCATCCGTCCCCCCACGGGGGGGTGCGCCGTCTGCGCCCTGGCCCAGGACTGCCCGAAGCGGCCTTTCTCCTCCTGAAGGTCTTCCCTGCTGTGCCTTTCGCGGCTTTCGCTTGACAAAATCCGGAAAGCTGGCACTTCTTGAGCATGAAGACAAAGATTATTGCCACCTTGGGTCCGGCCTGCGCTTCACCGGATGTGCTGTCCCGCCTTGTCCTTGCCGGGGCGCGCATTCTCCGCCTGAACTTTTCCCATGGCGATGCGGCTGATTTTGTGGACACCATTGCCGCGATCCGGGAACTGGAAGCAAAATTCGGTTTTCCCCTCACAATCCTCCAGGATCTGGCCGGCCCTAAAATCCGCATCGGGCTTCTGGAGGAAGGCAGCATTCAGTTCAAGAAGGGCGACAAGGCTTTTCTTGGGCCGAAACGTCCGGCGGTAGCCCTGCAGACCCCGTATATTCCTTTTGAAAAGCGGGAAATCCTGGAAGGGCTGGAAGAGGGCGACAGGCTGGTCCTGGCGGACGGCACCCTGCAGTTCGTTGTGACGGACAAGGCGCCGGGCGGATTCATCATCCAGGCGGATAACGGCGGAATGGTAACCTCCCGCAAGGGTCTGGCCCTGCCGGGCAAGTCGGTGCGCCTGCCCGCCCTCACGGAGGCGGACAAGAAGAATCTGGCCGACGGGCTGAGGCTCGGGGTGGATGCGGTGGCCCTGTCCTATGTGCAGACGCCGGAAGACATCCTTGAGGCGCGGGAAATCATCAGGGCCTCCGGACGGAACATCCCCATCTGCGCGAAATTGGAACGGCAGAATGCGGTGGACAGGCTGAACGATATCCTGGAAGTTACGGACATCGTCATGGTGGCCCGCGGGGATCTGGGTATAGAGTGCCCCCTGCCGGCCCTCCCGGCCATGCAGAAGCGGATTATCGCCGCCTGTAACGCGGCCAACAAGCCGGTCATCGTGGCCACGCAGATGCTGCTCTCCATGGTCAACAATCCGGCCCCCACACGGGCGGAAACCACAGATGTGGCCAATGCCGTTCTGGACGGAGCGGATTGCGTGATGCTCTCGGAAGAGACGGCCATGGGCGGCTTCCCTGTGGAAACGGTGGTCTTCATGGGGAGGATCGCCGAGGAGGCCGAGACCCTTCTGGCCGAGCGCAAGCGCTTCAGCGGCTCGCCTCTGGTGGATAACACTCCGGATTTCCTAGCCTATTCAGCCTGCCTGATCGCGGAACGGGTGGGCGCCGAGGCCATCGTGGCCCATAGCGTAACCGGCAGGGCGGGACGGAGCCTTTCTTCCTACCGGCCGAGACAGCCGATCTTTATTCTGACGCCGGACGCCGAGGTGCTGCGCCATTTGAATTTTTCCTGGGGAGTGACGCCATGCCTGGCGGATGAGTCCATTCCCGGGCACCTGCAACGGGCGGAGCGGTATATTGAGGCTTCGCCGCGCTTTCTGGCGGGGACGAGCATGATCATCACAGCGGGCCAGCCCAAGGAAGGCATCTCGGCCCAAGGCACCAACCTTGTGAAAATTTACAGGAAATAGCCGCGCATGGCGAGCGCCCCGGTACCGGAGAACATTTCCGAAGAATATTACCAGATCAGCGAGGCGATCCTGTCCAGTTTTCCCAAATACAGGCCGCCCTTGGATCTGTATACCTTCAAGGCGGATATCGGGCAACTGGTTTCCTACTCCCGCAAAGGAACGCGCCTTTCCAACGCACAGGTGGAAGAAGTCTACGCCCGGTGCGCCGAGGGCGATCTGTATGTTTCGCGCCGGGATCATTCCGTTTATTCCGAGCATATCGTCAAACAGCTGGATTTGATTCTGGTGGATCAAAATCTCAAGGAAGCGGAGGTCGCGGATATCTCTCTGGCGGCCCTGGAGACCCGGCTGGCGGCGTTTTTTGATCAGCCGGTGAGACCGGTTTTCGATCTGCTGTACGCCGATTGCATGGTTGTCCTGGAATACCTCTGGGCCGATGTTCACCGTCTGCGGCTCTTTTTCCGGCGTCTGCACCGGGGGGATCATACCCTGGCCCGCCATTCCCTGAACAGCTTCATCGTCGGCCTATGGCTTTTTTCCTCGCAAAAAAGCGGGGACCTGCGGCGCAGGGATTTTGATCAGGCCGGGCAGGCCCTTTTGCTGAAAGACGCGGGCATGGCCAAGGTTCCTTCCTTCATTACCGGGAAAACCACGCCCCTGAAACCCGAGGAGAGGGAAAAGATCTTTCCCCATCCGCTTACCGGCTACAAACTGATGCACAAGTTGGAGCAGAGCTTTGATCTGATGCGCCAGGCCTGCCTCGAACACCACGAGCGGCTGGACGGCTCCGGATATCCCCAGCATTCCAAGGAAATCAGCTCCTTCGGCCGCCTGACGGCGGTGGCGGACGCCTTTTCGGCCATTATCCAGAAGCGTCCCTACGCGGAGGCCAGGGAACCCGCGGAGGCCGCGCGGGAACTGTCCCTGGACAGGACCAGATATGATTTCGCCTATACCGGCCCGCTTCTGGCGGCCCTTTTGTCCGACGCCTTCGGCAAGATGAAATGAGCCGGATCTCTGCCCGCGCCTTCCCCCGCTTGCGCGCCGCGCGGGGAGGGGGATTTTTTTTCGGGCTCTGCCTGTTTTGCTTCCTGGCCCTTGTCCCGGTCTCTCCTTGCCAATCGGCCTCGCCGCAACGGTTTCTCCTTGAAAATCCCCAGTTGGCGGAACGGGACGGCCTGCTCTTTTTTTCCGCCTCCCTGTCTGTGGAAGAAGAAGGCGCCCTGCGCGACCTGCTGAAAGACGGGGCCGTCCTGGAACTGATCATCACCACCACCCTGGATCGCCGCCGATCCTGGTGGACCAACGCGGAAGTCGCCAGCCACGTCTATACCTCCAGTATCCGGCACGATCAGTTGACGCGCAATTTTCTGCTCTCCCAGCCCTGCGAGGGCGAGCCGGGGGAAT
>JAISNZ010000091.1 GCA_031275955.1 Desulfovibrio sp.
GGGCCCGGAAGATGCCGGCGGCGATCATGTTCAGGTAGCCCAGGGGCAGCAGGGCCAGGGTCAGGTTCCAGAGATCGAGGGTCAGGGGAAAGATGTCCGCCGGCGTCCGGAGCAGGGAAAACAGCTCCCGGCGGAAGAGCCAGCCGGGGATGATGACCGCCAGGCAGGAGAAGCCGGCTATTTTGGCGATCAGGCCGGCATAGCGTTCGGCCCGCCGGAAAAGTCCGGCCCCTAAGGCCTGGCTTATGGCGGCGACCCCGCCGTTGACCAGGGCGAGACCGAAAATCAGGAAAAAAAAGTGGCATTGCATGAGGATGCCGAAAGCGGCCTGAACCCGGGGGCTGATGGCTCCGGCCACGACCACGTCGGTGAAGCCCACCAGGAATTGGGCCAGCATCATCAGGGTCTGGGGCCAGGTGAGGCTCCATATTTCCCGGAAAGAGGCGCCGGCGGGGGAGGGGATCGGGGGGGAAGGGACAACCATGGGGGAAAGGTCAGCGCAAGAGGGGATTGCCGGGAAGGGCAAGCCTGCGGATCTGCCGGGAAAAGCGTCCGCCCGCCGGGCGGACGCGGGAATCCGCTCCGGGCTGTCGACAGGAATCATCTCCGGGCTTGCGGGCCGGAGGCGATGGATCTATGCTCCTGACTCCCGCCGTCCGTCCCGGCAGGCGGGAAACCCAACAACCGGCGAGGACGCCATGTATACGCTTTCTGTCCTGCTTGAGGTTGATCCGGGCCACCGGGAGGAGTTCAAGGCGGCGGCCCTCAGGCATGCCGCCAATACCAGGACCCTGGAAAAGGGGTGTCTCGGTTTCGAGATCTATGAAAGCCCGGAGGATCCGGCCCGGTTCTATTTTCATGAGGTTTACGCCGACAAGGCCGCTGTAACCGAGGTTCACGACAAATCCCCTTCCCTTGCGGAATATGTCGCCAAAACAGCCGGCTGGATCAGGAACAGGGTTCGCGAGGAGTGGAACAGCCTGGAGTGACGGGCGGCAGGCGCAAAGCGAAATTGCTCCCGGGATTGCAGGGGAACACTCTATGAGGGGGTCCGGGGGGAAGGTTTCCCCCCCGGCGGGCTCCGGGGAGATTTCCTGTCGCGATTTCCCTATCGTTCCCGGACCGTGTTCTTGCCGCTGTGCTTGGCGTCATAGAGGGCGAGGTCGGCCCGCTGGATGAAGGTTTCCATGGTGTCGCCATGTTTGTAGGCGGTATAGCCGACGCTGACGGTAACGCCGGGCAGGTTGCCGAAGGTGTGCTCTTCGACGGCGACCCTCAGTTTTTCCGCGATGCGCGCGGCCTGCGCCCCGGAGGCGAAGGGGAGAAGAGTGATGAACTCCTCGCCGCCGTAGCGGGCGATGATGTCGTCCCGCCGCAGGCTGGAGAGCAGGATTTGTCCCAGGGAGGCGAGGACAAGGTCGCCGGTGGGATGGCCGTAAGTGTCGTTGATCTGCTTGAAATTGTCGATATCCAGCATGATCAGGGAAAGGGGGAGGTCCTTCTGCGTCTCGGCGCGGACGATCTGCACGGCGAGCAGTTCCGTGAAGGCCGTTCTGTTGAAGATCTTGGTCAGGCCGTCGGTGCGGGCCTTCAGTTTGTAATTTTCCAGGTCGTTCGTGAGCAGGCGGCGTTCCAGAAGTTGTTCGCGCGCCTTGCGCAGGACGGCGACCCGTTCCGTATAGGCATCCTGAAGCAGGCGCACGGTGATGACCTGAACGGTGTCGAAGCTCATGGCTTCGGCCGACAGCGCCTGGTTTGCCTCATGGAAGCCTTCTTCCTCCCAGGTGCCGGAATTCAGGCTGCCGTGTTCCTGGCTGGCGAAAAAATCCTCCGCGAGGTCATAGAAAAATTCCAGCATGGCGGAATGCCGCCAGGGGGCATTGCAGGGACCCTCAGGATCAGGGGGGAAAATCCTGGAGTAGAACGGGGGGGGATCTCCCACCAGGGCGTATTGACCGGGGCCGATCCGCTGTAAAACGGCGATATCAAGATTTTTAAGAATTTTTGTGGCGATGGCATTCGATTCCATAGGCGGACGGTTTCCTTATGACAATTTCGCTTTGAGGCTGCCGCCTGAAGGCGGCTCGCCTGCGCCAATTCCGCAGGCGGCGCCTTGTTGCGCTTCGCGCCGCCGGAGCATTTTTTCCCGCATGGACACTGCGCGGGGGAAATTGCCCTGGCTCCGACGGAGACAGACCAAGCGGCGCAAGGCCGGCTACAGCATGTCCCGGGCCAGAGCGGCGAAGGCTTCCTCCACCCCAAGGCCGGTCTTGGCGCTGGTTTCAAAAATGGGCAGCCCCCCCTCCCGCAGGGCGGCGAGATCTTCCGTGGTCACCTCCCAGGCGGGGGCCAGATCGGCTTTGTTCAGCAAAAGGCTGTGGGGTACGGGGCCGGTGAGGTTAAGGGCCAGGGTGCGCAGATTCAGGGCGGTATCCAGAGTGTCGCGGCGCGTCCCGTCGGCGACGATGAAAAAACCCATGGCCCCGCGCAGGTAGGAGATATTGACTTCCGTGTAGGTGTCTTTTCCTTCCAGGTCCCAGAGGACAAGGCTGATTTCCTGATTGTCCAGGGTCACGTTTTTTTTGCTGATTTTGACGCCCACTGTGGAGAGATAGCGATCAGAGAAGATGGAATGGACATATCGCTGCACAAGGGCTGTTTTTCCCACGGCAAAGGCGCCCAGCATACAAATTTTTTTGGTGATCATACCGCGCTCGGGGAAAAGTGAAGGATAATCAGGCTCCGGGCCGCAATTTGCCTGTATAACCAGGATGTTTTTACCTTATCGCCCGGGAGGTTGCAAGTCCTTCTTTTCTTCCTCGCGCAGATAATCGCCCAGATTCGGGTTTGCGGCCTGGACCAGGTGGACCTTCAGTTC
This sequence comes from Desulfovibrio sp., assembly GCA_031275955.1. Lineage (GTDB taxonomy): Bacteria > Desulfobacterota > Desulfovibrionia > Desulfovibrionales > Desulfovibrionaceae > Frigididesulfovibrio. The sequence continues at coordinate 2,879 of JAISNZ010000091.1, forward strand.
AATGCGCCGGCTGGCCTGATCCTCGGCCTTGCCCTTGTCCGGGTCGGCGTATTCCGAGCCCATGCCGTACAGGGTGATGGGCAGGCTGGACCCTTTGGCGTAGAGCATGGCGGCGATGGTCCTGGCCCTGTTCTGGCTGATTTCATAATTGCGTTTTTCCGTGCCCGTGGCGTCGGCATGCCCGTAGATGGTCAGGCTGGCGGCCATTCCCATGCTTCTGGCCAGCTCATTGAGCTCCGCCAGGGTCTCCACGGCCCGGGTCAGGCGGGGTATATCCTGCGGCAGGGGCGTGTCCTTGCCCGAAGGGAACTCCACCACCGTGCCGTTCACCAGGCGGATCATGGCCATAAGCCGTTCTGTGCGCGGGTCGGTGATCTCCCTGATGTCCACCTCCCGGACGCCGGGCAGGACCATGGCCGTCTCGCGGGCGCGCAGAATCCATTCCATGGGGGCCATGCCGGAAAGATGGAGAACGCCGTCAGCGCCGAAACGCAGGGCAACCCCTTCCGGAGGCCGGATGGCCTCGTCGACCCGTTTCCGGACAATGGGGGCCTCGTAGGAGATGTAGGGGACGCTCCTGAAGAGGAAGGCGGCGGGATCGAGGGAATGCCCGCGCAGGACCTCTTCCGGGGATCTGGCCAGATTGTCTTTCAGGCAGAGGACTTCCCAGGGATCGGGATCGCGCGGTTCCACATGCAGGACCATCAGGCCAGGCTCGTCGCGCAACAGGGCGAGGGCGGCCTGCATCCCCGCGCGAAAGAGGCGCTGTTTTTCAGCCGCTTCCCGGCTTTGCTCCCCGGCCTTGTAGTCCGCATACAGCCAGAAGCCGATCCCCCCCAGCAATCCCAGCAGGGCGGCGGCGATGAGGACCTTGAACCAGAGGGACAGGGGTTTGCCCTCATCCGCATAGCGGGACGTGAGCAGCCGTTCCAGGCGGGCGCGGCAACCGGCGAGGGGAGCGGTGTCGCCGTCGAAACGGGAGAGAGGCACCGCATATTCCACCAGGATATGTTCCAGGCAGGAGCGCATCTGCTCCCGGAAATCCGCGGGCGGGGAACCGCGGACCACGCAGGCCAGATAGGCCGTCGGGTGCCGTTCCAGCAGGATGCTGCGCTCGCCGTGGCGCAACGCCTCCAGTTCCCCCTCCCCGCCGCTGCGCAGGCTGTCGCTCACGAAGTCCTGAATGGCGGTCAGCATGGCGGAAACCATGCTCGCGTCCTGGGAATCCACCCCCTCGTTGACCAGATGCACGATATCGATGCCGGTGGCGCTGTGGATAAAGAAGATCTCTTCCACCCGGTAGATCAGGGTATGCAGAAGAACCACTTCGCTGAAGGATTTGCCCGTGCGCAGGGCCTCGAGGCGCCAGCGCAGACCTTTCCAGGAAAAGGACATTTCCATGGTTTTGCTGAAACTTTCCAGCATGGCATGGAAGGACTCGGCAATGGACTTGCGGATGGACGGCCCCATGAGGGGGAAGAGGGCGTTGGTGAAAGCCTGGGGGTTGGTGCGCAGGGCGTCCCGGACGATGGAATCCACCAGGGGCTCAAGGGCAATGCCGAGCTTGTCGTCCTTGGCGGAGCGCAGGACCAGAGCCTCGGCAATGATGGCGCTTGTCTCTTCGGCCCGCAAGCCGGGATTGGTCAGCCGCGTCCGCAATTCGTCGATCAGGGCGATTTCACGGTGAAAGAGCAACTGGCGCAGGCGGTTGATCTCTTGTTCGTCCGGGGGGGAGGTAGCCTCCCCCCCGGAAAAATCCTCCTTTGGGGAAATGCCCGGCGCCTTTTCCAGGGCAAAAAGGACGGAGGCTTCCGGGGAGGGGGAAATTGACGCGGGACCGGACATGCTATGCGTCCGGGTCTCCGCCCGGCTGTTCTCCGGCGGTGAGGAGCTGCCCCATGTCCAGGGTCCACTGGCCGCTCAATTTGACGGCCAGATCCGTGAACATGCCGGAGAGGGCGGAGCGGTAGACCATGTCGTGGCGAATCTGGGCGGCGGTATTGGCCAGGACGTTCAGGGCATCCTGGTAGCGTTCCTCCACCTTGGCGGACAGGGCGTTGCTTTCCGCCATGAGCAGGTTGCGCAGTTCGCGCTCCGTGGTGTCTAGGGCGCCGGACAATCTGGCCGTCCTGCGCTCAAAGGCGTCGGCCGCGGCGGTCAGCTCCTTGGTCAGTTTGGCCAGAGATTCCGCGCGCTCCCGTTGTTCGTCCCGGATCAGGCCGTCTCTTTCGGCCTGTTCTTCCTGCAAGCGGTGCAAGAGGGATCCGGTTTCGCTTTTCATAAAATTTTCCAGTGAGTCCAGACGGGTTTTCAGGGCTTCCTGCACATCGGAAATTTCGCGCAAAACGCGTTCTTCCAGACGCTGA
>JAISNZ010000166.1 GCA_031275955.1 Desulfovibrio sp.
ATCTTTGTTTCAAGAGGTTCGAAGAATGCTCCGACAATTCCATCTTCCCATTGCACTAACTGGGCACACACCTCTTGTCCAATACAGAGCAAGAAGATACATATATATTTCATTTTTTATGGGTACTCTCTTGGATGTTGTTCCATTTCTTTCTGTCCCGCCCGCTGGTGGAATCATCGTTGTCCTCAGTATACACCACCTTCCGCCTTATCGCAACCTTCCCGTTCTCCACCGTCCCGCCGTATGCCTCTTCCCCCTCACAAGCCGCCGCATTGCGGTAATTCCCTCAGACCGTTACAATAAAATTATGGAAGAAATTGAAGGGGCGGAAAGGCCCGTCCCAAACGAAGCCATGGAGCAGACGGCGGAACTGCTCAAAAGCGCCCGGCGGGAGATGGCTAAACGTATTGTGGGCCAGGAGGAGATGATCGACGGGCTTTTTTCGGCCCTGATTGCGGGGGGGCACATACTCCTGGAAGGCGTCCCGGGCCTGGCAAAGACCAGGGCGGTAAAGAGCCTCGCCGAAATTACGGGTCTTGTTTTTAAGCGCATCCAGTTTACCCCGGATCTGCTCCCCGCGGATCTGACGGGAACCCTTGTCTGGGAACAGTCCTCCGGCGCTTTTTCGGTCCGCCGGGGGCCGGTGTTCGCCAACCTCATCCTGGCCGACGAAATCAACCGGGCGCCCGCCAAGGTGCAGTCGGCCCTGCTTGAGGCCATGGAGGAGCGGCAGGTTACCATCGGGGAAACATCCTATCCCCTGCCGGACCCTTTCTTTGTGCTGGCGACCCAGAACCCCATAGAGCACGAGGGGACTTACGCCCTGCCCGAGGCAGAGCTGGATCGCTTCCTCCTCAAGCTCCTTATCCGTTATCCCTCCCAGGAAGAGGAGATGCGGATTTTGGACTTTGCCGCCCCCTTTGGTACGGCGGCGGGCCGGAAGGACGCCGGCGCGGAAAAAGCGGACCCGGCGAAGCCTGACGCGGTTTCACCGCACAGAGTCCTGGACTCCGCTTCCCTCGAAGTCCTGCGGGCCGCCGCGGATTCAATCTTTATCGATGAGAAGATAATCCGCTACATTACCGCCATAAGCGCCGCGTCCCGTCCTCTGGGGCAGGCATCCAGGGCCGGCAGGGAGGGCCTCTACCGCTACATAGCCTTCGGCGCTTCTCCCAGGGCTTCCCTGGCCCTGTACCGCTGTTCCCGGATCAGGGCCCTGTTCGAAGGCCGGCCCTTTGTCAGCCCCGAAGATGTCAAGGCCGCCGCGTATCCTGTCCTGCGGCACCGGCTGGTCCTTTCCTACGAAGCCGAGGCCGACGGCCTCGACGCGGATACGGTCATATCCCGCATCCTGGCCCTGGTTCCCGTCCCCTGATGGATCGCCATGAACTGCTGGCGAAGATCACCACCCTGCCGCTTGCGGCGCGGGGCCTGGCGGAGGATCTCCTCTCCGGTGATTTCCGTTCGGTTTTTAAGGGCCAGGGGATCGAGTTTGATGAGGTCCGGCGCTACGAAACCGGGGACGACATACGTTCCATAGACTGGAATGTAAGCGCCCGGTTCGGGACTCCCTACGTTAAGATGTACCGGGAAGAACGGGAAATGACGGTCTGTCTCATCCTGGACAACTCCGCGTCCATGCACAGCGCATCGGGCCCCTTGAGCCGCTGGGAACAGGGCGTCATGGCCGCGGCGCTGATAGCCTTTTCCGCCGAGCAGGCCGGCCAGCGGGTAAGCGCGGTTTTTTTTGACCGGGAGATCCGCACGATCTTCCCCCCCAGAAAGGGGAGGCCCCATACCATGGCGATGATAAGCGCGGCTCTTGAGGCCCGGCCCCAGGAGCGGGGGAGCGGCCTTGGGAGCGCCCTCACCGGGGCGGGGAGGTTCCTCAAACGCCGGAGCCTGGCGGTCATCGTCTCGGATTTTCTCTGCGTCGATTGGGAACAGGAAATCGGACGCCTGTCAAGAAAGCACGACGTGATCGCCCTGGGAATCACCAGCCCCCTGGACAGAGAAATGCCCGATGGGGGCCTTTTGACTCTGGAAGATCCCGAGACGGGAGTCCGCCTCCGCGCTCCCAGTTCCTTCCCGTCCTTCCGCAGCGCCTGGGCCTCCTGGCACGGGGAAAGGCGGCGGCTGTGGGAGGCCATCTGCCGGCGTTCCGGCGCCGCCTGGATGGAGCTTTCCACCGGCGAGGACGCGCCGGCGGCGCTGCTGCGCTATTTCAGGGGGCGGCGGCAGCCGGGCGGCCCCGAAGCTCACGGGGGCGTGTAAGGTGAGACGGTTTCCTTCCAAAGCGCCGGTGGTTTTGTTTCTCCTCCTTCTCCTGCGTGCCCTTGCCGCGCCTGGCCGGGGAGACGCCCAGGATACAGGTTCTCCAGGCTCCCAGGACGCCTATCTCATCCCCCGGACCATCTTCGTGGGCGACAGGGGCCGTCTGGTCGTTCCCCTGGGACAGGCCTTCACCGCCGCCGAAGCCTTTGTCCGGTCCGCAGCCGGAGAACTTCCTGAAGCTGCCGATGTGGTCATCACCCGCATAGAGCTGGAGAACCGGAATGGAAGCCCCCGGCTGTTTATCGATTTTATCCCCTATGCCCCTGGGGTTCTCTCCCTGCCCGCCCTGGTGATTCCGGTTCCCGGCGGAAAGACCCTGGAACTTTCGGGGCTCAAGGCGGCGGCAGCGTCCGTCCTTGCCCCCCACGAGACGGCCCTGTCCGCGCCGGCCCTTCCCCTGTCCGCGCCGGGAACCGGCCTCATTATCTACGGGACGGCGGCGGGCATCCTCTGCGTCCTTTTTTTAGGTCTGGGCCTGAGCGTTTGGGGGAGGCGCAATTTCGCCTT